>CAJQOF010000032.1 GCA_905479855.1 uncultured Cytophagales bacterium | reverse complement strand
ATACATGTAGGTTCTGTGGTGACCTTTGATGCAGACTTGATCACACTCAACAATGATTATTTGGTGGGTCGTGGCCTAGACAATAGAATAGGGGGCTTTATGATTGCAGAGGTAGCGAGAATGCTCCATGAAAACAAGGATAAGCTTAACTTTGGGCTCTATATCGTCAATGCAGTGCAGGAAGAGGTTGGCCTCAATGGCGCTAAAATGATGGCCGAACGTCTTCAACCTGATTTGGCCATTATTACAGACGTGACCCACGACACCCAGTCTCCGCTCTACAACAAGATCAAGCAGGGAGATACGCATTGCGGCAAGGGGCCATGCTTAAGCTATGCCCCGTCGGTACAGCGCAATGTTTTGCAGATGCTCATTGATGTAGCAGAGCAGAACAAGATCTCTTTCCAAAGACAAGCTTCGTCCAGCCGCACTGGCACCGACACCGATGCATTTGCGTATTCTAACGCTGGGGTGGCTTCTGGCCTCATCTCTTTGCCGCTCAAGTACATGCACACAACGGTGGAAATGGTGCACAAGCAGGATATAGACAATGTTATTGCGCTTATGTACCAATTCTTGGTGCAGCTAGATCCTAAGCATAACTTTAGTTACTTCAAGTAGGAATTATTAAGCGGGCTATTGCGTTATGGCGGGGGTGCTTTCCGTAGAAGGTGCATCCCCCCCAAAGGGAATACGAACGGAGAGATAGTAGCTAAAGCCAAAGCGCTGCTCTTCGTTTAAACCCCAACCCAGTATGTCGTAAGGCCGGCAACGATCTGCGCGGTCCATGCCAAGCCAGAATTTGTAGCGCACAGTGCCACCGACGTAGAGAAATCTCCACACTTTCACCTTTACCCCAGCTACTGCCTCCAACCAATTCGCGCTTACGCCTTTTTGGTGCTCACTAACAGCAGCTCCATTGTCTATTACCCCCTTGCTGTCGTAGCTAATTTTGCTGGTAAGCCAATCATCAAAGAAACTCATGGCATAGCGCACCCCCAAAAAGGCCGCGTTCTTGTCTGGTGTATCCTTGAGTAAATTGTAGTTGAGCCCAACCCGGAAATATTTCCCACTGCTGCGGTACTTTGACTTTGTCTTTGTTGCTCTTTTATCCGTGCCCTCCCACTGAATGGCTCCAAAGCCATAATCGCCCTCCAGCATAATCTTGGCAAAGTCGATGGCAGCATTGAACTCATGCTGGCCACCTATGCCCTCATACAGCCCGTAATAGATAGGACTAGCGATGTCCGTGCTTAGTTGGATACCCGTAGGCCAATAACGAGACTTGCCCCAAGCGGTGGGGCTCGCGGCTAGCAGCAGTGCAAGTAAGCATCCGCTAATAATATATCTGTATGTCCGTGGGTGAGTCATTCACTTCGCTTAGTTGTTCATTGATGATTTTGTGCTCTTTTCCCAGGGTAGTGGTTACTTTGGTGAGTACATATATGTACTGGGCGCCACGCTCGTGGGAGATAAGCGATATGATCTTCTTGTAGTTGATCGTCAACGTATGGGGCGAGTCGGATGCATTGCTATGCACGCTAAAAGTCATCGTATTAACCGCCGAATCTAGGGGTATTTCGTAGACCGCCCCCCCCTTAGGCTTAAAGACTTCACGTGCGTTGGCTGTCTGCTCGATGGAGCTAATAGTTAGTTTTTCATCATCATCCGTAGGGGAAAACTCGACCGTTACATACGATTTGTAGGGCGTACGCGCGTCTTGGAAGTCCCGGCACCCCATCATAGAGAAGAGCCCCACGGCAGCCAATAGCATAAAGTAAGTTTGTTTGGAATGGAAGATCATCAGCATGGCGAGGTGTGCTTTAAAGGCCCTAATATAACAGTTCTTGCGCAGTTGCTTGGCCAAGCAGCAATCGCGCTGCCTGCTATGCGTAGCCAAACCGCTTCAAAAACTCCGATCTCTCCCGCCAGTCCGCCACCACCTTTACCCGCTGCTCCAAGAAAACCTTTTTGCCTAAAAAGGCCTCCAAGTCCTGGCGCGCCTCCGTACCCACCTTCTTCAGCGCAGCCCCTCTCTCCCCAATCAAGATCCCCTTTTGGCTCTGCCGCTCAGTGTGGATAACCGCGCTAATCCTGATGAGCTTTTTTTCTTCCTTAAAGCCATCAATCACCACCTCCACACTGTAGGGAATCTCTTGGTGGTAGTTGCACAATATCTTTTCCCGAATAATCTCCGCCGCAAAGAAACGCTCCGGTTTATCGGTCAGCATATCTTTGGGGTAATAAGGAGGGTGCTCCGGTAGGTGGGCCAGAATCTGGGTAAATACCTCAGCGATATTGTGGCCCTGCAGGGCAGAGATGGGGATAATCGTGGCTGTTGGCGCACGGGCGGCCCATTGGCGGGTAACTTCTTCTAAGGCTTCTTTGCTTAGGAGGTCTACCTTATTAATCAGCAGCAAGAGAGGGGTAGTGTGCAGCAACAACTTCTCACTAAACTCGGCTTGCGGGTCTTCATCCTTGGCATCCACCACCCAAAGCAAAACATCGGCATCGGACAGCGAGCTGCGTACCGCCCGCATCATGGATTGCTGCAGGCCATAGTTGGGGGTGATAAAGCCGGGGGTATCTGCATAAACGATCTGGAAGTCATCCCCGCTCAAGATCCCCGCTATGCGGTGACGCGTTGTTTGCGCCTTGGAAGTGATGATGGAGAGCTTCTCGCCTACCAGCACGTTCATCAGCGTAGACTTGCCTACATTGGGCTTGCCAACAATATTTACAAAGCCGGCTTTGTGGATGGGAGAGGTCATAATGGTCTAGAAAATGAAAGTCAGCAAATTTAGTTAGCTTTGCCCACATATCGCGGGGTGGAGCAGCGGTAGCTCGTCGGGCTCATAATCCGAAGGTCGCAGGTTCGATTCCTGCCCCCGCTACTAAATTGCCTTTTCCTACCTCTCTTACCAATATTTCATAGGACTTTCCTCGCTTAGAATACGCTAACCTAGGGTGATCGGGAAGCGTTATACCCATTTTATTATAGCACTTTGTGCTATACTTCTGAACAAACCGCCCACTTTCAGTAACCTCAAAACAATACCCACCATGCAACACAAAGCATCATACGGGACAAATTCGTCTAAGTCTCAAGAAAACAGGCAACACATTAATAACCCAGAAAAACAATGGCATCGCTTTCTGGCCACTTTGCTGCTTTTTAGTCTGCTGCTGCAGAGTTGTAGTGGTATGGGAGGGCATAATATGATGGATGATGGCACATCGCCAGTAGTTAAAACAGAGAAAAATGAAAAAGAAGAGATGCCAGGAGGCCAAGGTCAATTATTATCTGCTGAACATTCGCCAAATGAAAGCAACTGTTTAAAAGACGCCCTGCCGCCTTCGCCTACTTCAGGGGTTCACCATAGCACGAAAAGAAAAAGGGATGATTCCATGCCGCCGCTTGAGCCCATGACTATCTCTGGGAATAGTGCGAAACGCCAGAAAAATGTAACTGATGAGAAAACAAAAAGTGAACCCTTGGGGGCTTTAGTATCGGTTAGCAGCTCTTCTTCCACTACGTCCCAAGCCTATCCAGTAACGGATTTAGAACAGCAGAACGCAGATCTGAGAAAGCTGAGACAAGAGCATAAAGAGCTAAAAAAAGAGCTTGCAGCTCTGGAAAAAGAGAATGAGGCAAAAATAGCGTTGATACGACCTGCACCGAATTCTTCTTTTTCACCATTGGATCTAGCGTGCATGCAAGGTGATCTAGAATGGGTAAGACGCTTACTCAAGGGTAATGCTGACGTAAACTCAGCAGGCCCTTTATTTTCTCCCTTAAATACCGCTTGTACAAATGGGAACAGCGCATTAGCCCAACTACTATTAGATGCAAAAGCGAATATAGAGGAACGTGATAAGTTCGGTGATAATGCCCTTCATTGGGCGTTAGAAGAAGATAAAGATGGAATAGTACCACTATTGATCAGGGCAAAAGCGGATGTGAATTGCATGAGCGAAAGGGAGCGTCGCCCATTACATATTGTCTGTGAAAGCAGAAGCGAAAATACAGTGGTAACGCAGCTATTGCTGGATGCTAAAGCTTATGTGGATCCAAAAGATGAGTCCCACACTACGCCATTGATGCTTGCTTCATCGCATGGATCTATCAAGATAATGAAAGTATTGCTAAAAAGAGGAGCTAATGTGTCCACTAAAAATGACAATGGGGATACAAGCTTCAGTGTACTACTAAAAGATTGTCAGGATTATAGGGATATTCCTGCGATGTGTCCTTATATCAATTTACTACTTCAATATGGGTTCATGAAAGAAAACCAGTCTATCGCGTTTAATGCCAATGAATCTCTTCCTCTAAGCCGTATGCTCGACAACCGCTATATAGCCCCAATTCTGCAAGAGCGGCATCATCCCACGAACCCTTGCCTAGAATCCTCTTGCTATAAGACCGAAAATAACTGGACCCATAATAGTCCAATTTCTCTTGCCTATTTGAGTACTAATAATAAGGCCCTGCTTCTATTGAAGCTATTCAACGCAGATGATATAACACATAGAGTACTTGCAGAGCACAAGCTTGCGGAACTAGCGCGCTCAAAATTCATTGATCTTTCCAAAAAGATCAATCTTCTCCGTAAGATAGTGGACATATCTAAAGCGCTTATTCGCCTGGTGGCAGAATATGTAGGATTTCATCCTGCATTTAGTGAATATTTAAATCTTTCAGGCTCCCTCCAACTCAGGGAGCTACACCAAATGTTCCAGAGAGTGTTTGAACAAAAAGAAATAGCAGCAAGACCCGCCAGTGCAGCCTCCTCATCTTCTAGTAGTAGTTCTTCCAGCCAAGGAGGCTGCAAGTAAGCAAGAAGAGCACTGCAGCCGGTAGCGCGTTGGGGCTCATAATCCAAAGGTCGCAGGTTCAATTCCTGCCCCCGCTACTAAATTTCCACGCTTACAATGCGCTAACCTAGGGTGATCAGGAATCGTTACATTCATTTTTATAGCACTTTTTTCCATACTTCTGGGCAAAGCGCCCACTTTTAGTTACCTCAAAACAATATCCACCATGCAACACAAAGCACCAAACAGGACAAATTCGTCAACTTCATACGGAAATAGGCAGCACATTACTGCATCACACAAACAAGGTCACCGCTTTATGGCCACTTTGCTGCTTTTCAGTCTGCTGCTACAAAGTTGTAGTGGGGCAGGTGTAGGGCATGGAATGGATGGTAAGGATCAAAAGATTAGGCATGGTGCAAAACGCCAGAAAACAGAAGATAGATTACCTGCTTCTGTTGTATCAGTTAGCTCTTCTTTTATGCCTCAACCCACTGCCAAGGCTGGGAATAACCCCACACAAAAAGCAACCAAATCATCTGGTTCTGCGACTAGCACATTACCAACCGGGCAGGCTGATCTGCGCGAGCGGCTAAAAACAGCCAGTCAATTATTTACTAACAAAAATCACGAAGATAAATCCCAGCGCTTGCAGGGTGTTATTACGTATTCTGAAAATGATGCTGAAGCTCCATACCTGAAATTACTGCAATCTGGACGTGCGCCCTGGGCGCCAAAAAAACAACCAAAGCGTTGTAGTGGGGCAGGTGTGGGGCATGGAATGGATGGTAGAAAACGGCAGAAAACAAACAGTGAACCCTTGGGGGCTTTAGTATCGGTTAGCAGCTCTTCTTCCACTACGTCCCAAGCGTATCAAGTAACGGATTTAGAACAGCAGAACGCAGATCTGAGAAAGCTGAGACAAGAGCATAAAGAGCTAAAAAAAGAGCTTGCAGCTCTGGAAAAAGAGAATGAGGCAAGCATAGCGGGGATACAACCTGCAACGAATCCTGGTTTTTCACCATCGGATCTAGCGCTGGCGTGCATGGAAGGTGATCTAGTATCGGTAAAACGCCTACTCGAGGGTAATGCTAACGTAAACTCAGCAGGGATTTTGTCTTCTCCCTTATATAACGCTTGTACAAAGGGTAACAGCGCATTAGCCCAACTACTATTAGATGCAAAAGCGAATATAGAGGAACGTGATGAGTTCAGTGGTAATGCCCTGCATTGGGTGTTAGAAAAAGACCAAGATAAAATGATACCACTATTGCTCAGGGCAAAAGCGGATGTGAATTGCATGGGCGCAAGGGGGCGTCGCCCATTACATACGCTATGTAAAAGCAGGAGCAACGATAGCGTGGTAACGCAGCTATTGCTGGATGCGAAAGCCGATGTGGATCCAAAAGATGCGTCCAGCACTACGCCATTGATGCTTGCTTCATCGAGTGGATCTATCGAAACAATGAACGTATTGCTAAAAAACGGAGCTAATGTGTCCGCGAAAAATGACAATGGGGATACAAGCTTCAGTGTAATACTAAAAGATTGTCAGCATTATAGGGATATTCCTGCGATGTGTCCTTATATTGATTTACTACTTCAATATGGGTTCATGAAAGAAAACCAGTCCATCGAGCTTCATTCAAATAACTCTCCTCCGCTAAGCCGTATGCTCAATAACCGCTATATAGCCCCAATGCTGCAAGAGCGGCATCACCCCACGAACCCTTGCCTAGAATCCTATTGCTATAAGACCGGAAATAACTGGGCCCATAATAGCCCAATTTCTTTTGCCTATTTGACTACTAATAATAAGGCCCTGTTTCTATTGAAGATATTCAACGAAGATGATACAACACATAGAGTACTTGCAGAGCGCAAGCTTGCGGAACTAGCGCGCTCAGAACGCATCGATCTCAATAAAAAGTTAAATGTCCTCTACAAGGATGTGAACATAATATTCAAGACTACCACCTTACATAAGGTTATCATTGGCCTGGTCGCAGAATATGTAGACTTTCATCCTTCATTGAGTGAATATTTAAAGCTTTCAGAATCCCAATGCACGGAAATAGAGAAAATTTTCCAGAGAGTGTCTGGAAAAATGAAAACAGCAGCAAGGCCCAAAAGTGCTACATCCTCATCTTCCAGTAGTTCTTCCAGTAGTTCTTCCAGTAGTAGTTCTTCCAGCCAAGGAGGCGCCAAGTAACCAGGAGGATGGCAGCCGGTAGCGCATTGGGGCTCATCATCCGAAGGTCGCAGGTTCAATTCCTGCCCCCGCTACTAAATTTCCACGCTTACAATGCGCTAACCTAGGGTGAT
>CAJQOF010000031.1 GCA_905479855.1 uncultured Cytophagales bacterium | reverse complement strand
GCATTGGGTGATAAATCACGTTTTTCGTAGACCTCACCTTTAAAAATCCAGACTTTCACGCCAATGATTCCGTAAATAGTTTTCGCTCCCACGGATGCGTAGTCAATTTCGGCACGCAATGTATGCAAAGGAATTCTACCTTCTTTGGCCTCTTCAGTTCTGGCAATTTCTGCGCCTCCTAGCCTCCCCCCTACTTTTATCTTAATGCCTTCTGCGCCCACACGCATGGTGGCAGCAATGGCTTGCTTCATGGCTCTTCGGTGGGAAATTCTTGCCTTCAGCTGCTGGCCTATAGACTCTGCAACAAGTTCCGCATCTAATTCTGGTCTTTTAATCTCAAGAATGTTGATCTGAACTTCTTTGTTGGTCAGCTTTTTTAGCTCTTCTTTAATTTTATCCACCTCGGCGCCTCCCTTTCCAATAATAATACCTGGCCTTGCGGTGTGTATGGTTAAGGTGACTCTTTTCAGGGTGCGTTCGATGACAATTCTTGAGATGCCTCCTTTGGCCATTCTGGCTTTTACATACTTTCGTATTTCTCCATCCTCCATGAGTTTCTCGGAGAAATCTTTCTTGGATGAGAACCAGTTAGAGTCCCACCCTCTAATGTAGCCAAGCCTTAGGCTAATAGGATTAACTTTTTGCCCCATTGCTGTTTTTTTCTATTTGGTTGTCTGGTGCTACTTCCTGAATCATGTTGTCAGACTGAACTACCCTGTGTGTTTTGTCTACTATCAACGTAATATGACATGATCTTTTCCTTATTCTGTGTGCTCTTCCTTGCGGAGCTGGCCTGAGGCGCTTTAACATACCGGCGCCATCTACCCATATTTCTTTAACGTGGAGGTTGGCTTCTTCTAACGCAACGTCTTCGTTCTTGTGCTCCCAGTTAGAAACTGCCGAAAGCAGCAACTTTTCCAGGTGTATAGCACACTTCTTAGGCGTATGCTTTAATATGGCCAAGCCTTGCGTGGCACTACCTCCCCTGATAAGATCGGCTACAAGCCGAATCTTTCGAGGTGAAATGGATAAGTTTTTAAGTTTTGCTACTGCCTGCATGGCTACTTTTTACCTTTAGTTTTCTTGGACGTATGTCCTCTAAAATTCCTTGTGGGAGAAAACTCTCCCAGCTTATGCCCTACCATACTTTCTGTAACATAAACGGGAAGGAATTTATTTCCGCAATGCACACTAAAAGTTATTCCTACAAACGCTGGAGAGATCATAGAACGCCTAGACCATGTTTTGATCACCTTCTTCTCTCCTGATTCGCTTACTGCATCAACTTTCTTCTGCAGGTGGTGGGCGATGTAAGCCCCTTTTTTAATAGATCGGCCCATTATTTTTTCCTTCTGCTAATAATTAATCCCTGAGAATACTTTCTCTTATTTCTTGTGCGTTGTCCTTTGGCACAAATACCTGTTCTTGATCTAGGATGCCCTCCAGAAGCCTTGCCTTCTCCACCGCCCATAGGGTGATCCACAGGGTTCATCGCAACACCTCGAACACGTGGTCGTCGGCCAAGCCATCTATTTCTTCCCGCTTTACCGAGCGTTGTATTCATATGGTCACTGTTAGAAACTGTTCCAACGGTAGCCATACATTCCCCAAGTACTTGGCGGCGCTCACCTGATGGGAGCTTAAGCGTAACATATTTCTCTGCCTTAGCCACCAATTGTGCGCTGGCCCCTGCTCCTCTCGCCATTGCTCCTCCCCTACCTGGATGTAGTTCTATGTTGTGCACAATGGTACCCGCAGGCATGAACATCAGCGGTAACGCATTCCCTATTTCGGGCGCAATTTCTCTGCCTGATAGCACTTTGTCGCCCACTTTAAGCCCCTCTGGCGCTAGAATGTACGCCTTTTCTCCATCTACATAAAAGAGTAGCGCGATATAAGCAGTACGCATGGGATCGTACTCTATGGCGTTAACAACGCCTGGTATGTCATACTTCTTGCGCTTAAAGTCTACAAGACGCAAACGTTTTTTATGACCGCCTCCTATATAGCGCATTGTCATTTTACCAGTGTTATTCCTGCCTCCTGTCCGTTTTACGGGCGCCAAAAGCGATTTCTCTGGTTTCTTTTTTGTAAGCCCAGAAAAATCAGGGGCAAGTCTAAATCGCTGTCCTGGTGTGGTTGGTCTCAGTTTTTTTACGCCAATCATAACTTAATTAGTTAATGTTGCTATAAAAGTCAATCACTTCGCCTTCCTTTAGCGTCACTAATGCTTTCTTATAGGCGGGAGTTTTCCCTTTACTCATCCCCGATTTGGTATACCGTGTCTTTTGCTTGCCAGCATAACACATCGTGTTTACGCTTTGTACGGTAACCTGGTAAGTTTTTTCAACTTCCTTTTTTATTTCTACCTTGTTGGCCTTTTTGTCAACAATAAGCCCGTACACACCCTTTTCGTTGAGGGAAGACATTTTCTCACTGATCAATGGTTTCTTTAGAATACTCATTGTTGGGTTAAGTTTTTCGTGATACTCTCAACAGCATGCTCGCTAATTAATAGCCGTTTTGCATTGAGTAGATCGTACGTGTTAATCTGATCTGAGGCAATTACTTTCGTCTTTTGAAGATTTCTGCTGGCCAGTACGATGTTTTTCTCAACCGCTTGCAAAACGAGCAGGGTTCGCTGGCCTCCTAAGTTCAACGTACTGAGCATTTGGAGGTAATTCTTTGTTTTAGGCGACTCAAAAGAGAAGTCTTCTAAAATAATAATGTGCTGCTCCCGTGCCTTGTAGCTTAGCGTAGATTTTCTGGCCAACCGTTTCACCTTCTTATTAAGCTTAAACCCATGGTCTTTGGGTCTAGGGCCAAAGACGCGGCCTCCTCCTTTAAATAAAGGGGACTTAATGCTACCTGCACGTGCACCGCCTGTTCCTTTCTGTTTTTTTATTTTTCTGGTGGATCCGGCGATCTCTCCTCTTTCCTTCGCTTTATGCGTTCCTTGCCTTTTATTGGCTAAGATCTGCTTAACGTCCAAGTAAATGGCGTGGTCGTTGGGCTCAATGCCAAAAACATCTTGGGATAGTTGGATCTTTCTACCGGTGTTTTCTCCTGTATGTTTCAGTACGGGCAATTCCATGGTCTATTTCTCTAAAATAACGTGGCCGTTGTTTGCGCCAGGAATGGCGCCACTGATGATAATTATATTTTTTTCGGGAATTAGCTTAAGCACCTTAAGGTTGGCAACTTTTACACGTTCTCCGCCTGTTCTTCCCGCCATTTTCATGCCTTTAAAGACACGTGCGGGGTAAGATGCCCCTCCAATAGACCCTGGTGCGCGCTCTCTATTGTGCTGGCCGTGCGTACGCCCACCAACACCGCTAAACCCATGTCTCTTTACTACACCTTGAAATCCCTTGCCTTTGGAAGAACCAATAGCGTCCACATACTCCCCTACTGCAAATACATCCTCTACACGAATAGTTTGGCCGAGTTCTACTTTTAGTGCCTCTGCAAAGTCTCTAAACTCTATAAGCTTGCGCTTAGGAGAACAGCCCGCCTTCTTGAAGTGTCCTTGAAGTGGCTTAGAAGTGTTTTTTTCTTTCTTCTCAGCGTAACTCAGCTGCACCGCCTGGTAGCCATCTGTTGCTAGCGTCTTGATCTGCGTAACAACACAAGGGCCTCCCTCCAATACGGTGCAAGGTACACTTCGCCCGTCCTCGTTGTAGAGCGTAGTCATTCCAATTTTTTTCCCGATAATTCCAAGCATCTGTTTAAAATTCAGTCCCGCTGATAGCTGGTCTTTAACTTTCGTTCGTCCAGCGGAAGGGTGCAAAGCTAGAAAGAATGTGGGCAGTAAACAAGATCACTCTCCGTTATTCATTATTATCGGTTGCACTGGCTCGTATAATACCGAAGAGAGCAGCACCTATTCTGGCCAGGATAGGATAAAGAAAAGGTTGGAGACATAACGGGCCCTAAGTGCGAAAAATGCAGCTATCGGTGCCGTTTACTGCTTTTTCTGCTTCTTGGTGCGCTTGGTTATACAAAAGTAGTACCTTCGCGGAACGATCTTCAACCCAAAAAAAATAAATCATGAAAAGTATTTTAAATAAAGGATTGCTAAGCGGAGTGCTCATCATTTTGGCTACTAGTTGTGTGGCCACACGGGTTACCCGCATTAACACTGCACAAATAACAGACTTAAGTGGTCGCTGGAATGACACAGACGCTAGGTTGGTGGCGGAAGAGATGCTACAGGACCTTACCACTTCCCCTTGGTTAAGGCGCTTTCAGCAGGCAGCCTCCGAACCCGAGGGCAAAGAAAACGGAAAGGAAATTGCGCAAGGGAATGATAGCCGCCCTGTGCTGATTGTGAGTACCATCTTGAATAAAAGCAACGAACACATTGAGCCGAGTACCTTTATCAAAGCCATAGAAAGGGCGCTGATTAGGGAGGGAGAAATACGCATTATTGCCAACAGTACTTTCAGGGAGAAATTGCGTAGTGAAAGGGCAGACCAGGGGAACTTTGTTACGCCGGAAACACAAACACGGCTCGGCCGTGAGCTGGGAGCTGGCTATATGATGTTTGGCACGATCAACGCTATTGTGGACACAGAGGGTGACGATAAGGTGATATACTACCAGGTTAACCTAGAGCTGGCTGATTTGGAGACGAATGAGCTGATATGGACGGGAGAGAAAAAGATTAAGAAATACAGAGGAAAGGGCAAAAAAGTCAAGAAAAAGTACCGGGGTGCTGAGCCAGTAGCGTAGCATAACCGTAGTTGACTAACAATTTATTAGCGCTCTTGCGTAACCAACGCAAAAATCTCCCAGATGCGTCGAATCTTCAATAGTAGGATAGGAGAAATAGGCAAGACCGCTATTATTACACATACTATTGAGTATGCTCGCTATACAAAGGAGTATTGCGTGATCAGCCGCAGTTTTTGCCCCAAAGTAGTATATTCGCATGGTTTTTTTTACTAACCCCTAAAGCAGACAGTATGGAATTCACTAAATTTCTAGACCCCCGGAATGACATCGTATTCAAAGATCTGTTTGGTACGACGAAAAACGAAGATATCGTCATTGATTTCATCAATGATGTCATGGAATATGAAGGCGATGATAAAATCAAGAGCGTTCATCTACTGCAAACGGCGCAAGACCCGATTATCGCTGCCCAAAAGCGCTCTAACGTAGACGTCTTATGCGAAAGCAATAATGGTAAAAAAATCATCGTGGAAATGCAGGTAAGATCGCAAAAAAGCTATAAAAAGCGCGCCCAATATTATCTGGCGAGTAGCTTTGCCACGCAGCTTAGCAAAAGAGAAAGTGCAAGGGCCGAAGCTTACCATGAAGTATACAACCAGCTAATGCCTGTTGTTTTTATTGCAGTAGTAGACCATATACTGTTTAAGGACAAGGAGGACCACATCTCACGCCACATCATGTTGGACAAAAAGACCAAAGAGCACGACCTAGAAGAATTTTCCTTTGCCTTTGTGGAGCTGCCCAAGTTTAAGAAGGAAATCCATGAGCTCGATGGCGTACTAGACCGCTGGTGTTATTTCTTGAAGCATGCAGAAGAAACCAGAGAAGACGAAGTTGCTGCCATAGTAGGCCAGTATCCCCATATTCAACGTGCTTATGAAGCGGTGAATAAATTTAGCTGGACCACTGAGCAATTGGCTGCTTACAAGGAAGAAGAACAGCGCATCATCGATAACATCGATGCCGATGATACCTTATTAGAGCAGGGTAGAGCAGAAGGCAAAGCAGAAGGCGAAGCAAAGGGCAAAGCAGAAGCCGAAGCAACAATGGTATGTAACATGCATCAAGATGGTATGCTTCCGGCTACAATAGCGAAATATACAGCGCTCTCCGTCCAAGAAGTAACGCGCATTTTGTCAGAAAAATCAGCCAAGGCTCTATAAAGAGTTACTGTCTTCCGCCTTCCATAGTTCTAAGAGAGAGGAGGTGTCTCCCCTGTTGGCGCAACCACAAACGATGAAAAAGCATTTCAGGCGTGTCTTGTCCACACTATGCAAGAGGGCTATTGTTTGCATAATACCATACCCACTAATTCTAAAAATAACATGACTTACAACTTAC
>CAJQOF010000030.1 GCA_905479855.1 uncultured Cytophagales bacterium | reverse complement strand
CGCGCAGTATATAAAACCGAGAAGGGGGCAGCAAAAGCGAAAACAGCAGGACAACAACGATTGTAGCAGCGATGAGTAGCTCAGGCAGCAACAACACCAAGCTGGCGAGGTTATCTATGACGCTTTGGAGAAGAGGTGTGTAGTCCATGAAGAAAGAGGGCAGGCTACGGCTGTTGAAGAGGCCGCACAGTAAGCGATGAGCCTTCTGTGCCAGTAACGACCACAGTCGCGCCAGATTCCACATAAGTGCCCGAGGTGATTACATCGTAGTAGTGCGCACCAATAACCGCTTTCCCCGCTGGGCGGAGAGGTGTTTGGGCAGTGGCTTGCTGCCCTATAAGATTCGCGGGGTAAATGCGGGCTGTGTAGCCTTCCTGGGCAGTTTGCTCGGCAGAAAGCGCCATATGGCCAAAGAGCCGAGTCTTGCTCAACCACACCCCACCAGCCAAAAGTAGAACGCAGAGGACGGCCAAAAAGATGAGCCCCCATACCGTTATATACGCGACATCTTCTGGGGATTCCCCCATGGTGCCTGCTCGGCACACGATGAAGAAAAAGGCATCATAGAGCCGGTCGGCGCTATCCGCCAAGTTTAAAACGGCGATTAAGTAGTTCATAAGGACGACAAGGTAATCAAATCTGGCCAAAACCCCACTGCTCCTGCTACGCCAACGTGACCTTTCTGGCCCCAATTGCTCCGTGCGTTGTTATAAAAGTTCATTGGGTCCAGTGGGCGCTGCTTTTTTTTTGCTTAAAGTGTGGGTGTATAGCGTATTCTTGGGTTTTATAGGAAAATATTTCCACTGCGTGCTCCAAGGATTTGCTAGTTGATGTTAATTGCTTACCTTTCGCCCGCGAGAGAATGAAACGGAAGGATTATTATTTGATTTTCACACAACAAATAATTCCATGAAACACTTCATAAGCAAAAAAACCAACAGCCTTCGTACTTATCCCCACAAAAAGGCGCATCAATTTATCGCCATGCTATTGCTCGTGAGTATGCTGCTGCAGAGCTGCGGAGGTGGCGGTGTTTATGCCGTTACGGATGAGGATAATGTGGGAGGCGGTAGTAGCCGCGCTTGCTATGCGCTGCCCCCGGCTGTCATTCCCAACGGAGATCTGCCATCTCATGCAACGGTAGCGGGGGGGCAGGGTAGCCAACGGCGGGCAGCGCAGCGTCAGCCCCCTACCGAGCATGGCGACTACTTCCACCTCAATGCCCACGGCACCAAGCAGCCCATCACCCCGCACCATGCAGCAACACTGGTGCACCGAGGCCACGAAATAGTACAACGGGGCCATAGCAAAATTGTGCATAGGCCAAGGGGGCTGCTTGGCGGCATGAAAGGCGCCAGGAAAAGTGAAGCAGAGAAGAAGAGAGCCAGGAGAAACGACCAAGAAATATTACCACCACCTTATCAGAAAATCTTCGTGGAGCAAGGCAATATTTCGCCAAGCAACATTATCGAAGACGATTTTGCTTTTCTACAAACGCAAAATGAAACACTATTCAAAGCCTGCAAAGAGGGAAATTATGAGGAAGCGACACTCATACTAAAGACAGGAGCAGATTTGGAGGGCAAGGATGAAGCGGGCAATACCCCCCTATTGCTGGCTTGCCACCATGATCGCGAAGTACTTGTAATGCACCTGCTGAGTAAGGGAGCCAGGACCGAAACGAAAAATAGGGATGGAGATACCCCTTTGTTGCTTGCTTGCAAAAGGGGCAACGCAGAAATAGTAGCGTTGCTGCTGAAGGTGTGCGCTGATAAAGCAGCAAAAAACATCAATGGGCTCACTCCCTTGCAGCTAGCGCAATATCTCGGCTATACGGCCATTGTTCAATTATTAACAATGGATGGCGCTGTTGTGGATACGAAAAAACCATTGCACACAGCCATAAAGCAGGGGGGTACCATACACAGCAGCAGTAGTGCAGGAGGCGCAACCAATAATAGGGCTATCGCTAGCGCGGCAAGGCCCCCACTGGTCTATGAGCCCCGAAAAGAAAGCAATAGCCCGGCTGATTTAGACCCCCTCATTAGCGGAAAATTAAACAACCCCATGCACCAACTTGGGCTCGATGAAAGCATTGACCTCCTCATGCGCTGCATACACTTTGGCAACCTAGAAGCAGAGAAAGCAGTAGGCAAGGACATGCTCATTTTTCTCGGCAATACCGGCGCCGGCAAGAGCACCACCGTGAACTATCTCTGTGGCTGTACCATGGAGGCGGTATCACCAGTAGAGGCCATACAGCTGCAGCTGGGCAATATGCTGGAGTCCATTGTGCTGGTACGACCCAAGGCCCAGGGAGGCGCATTGGATGAAGTGATGGAGATTGGCCATAGCAAGACCTCGAAGACCTTTATGCCGCAAATTGAAACCGTGGAAGAGACGACGTATTGTGACTGCCCAGGCTTTTTGGATAGCCGTGCGGCGGAAATTAACATTGCCAATGCCGTGAATGTGCGCAATGCGATTAATAGCGCACGCAGTGTACGGGTGCTGATGCTGCTCAACTATGCCACCCTAAAGGCAGACCGCGGCAGAGGCCTCAAGGCTATGCTCCGCATGGCCACCAATCTCTTTGGAAAAGAAGAATATTTGGAGCGGCATAACCGTTCCTTACTAATCGCCATCACCAATGCTCCGCTGCAGCCAGGCGCGACTAGCCTAGAAATCTTGCGCAACTTCATGGTCATCAAAGACTTCCCCATCACCCAAACATTATCTGAGCGCGTGTGCGTCTTTGATCCACTAGATCGCCCTATAGAAGGAGGATGGAATTTGACCACCTTTAAGCAAGAGCTGGCCCAGCTAAAGCCCATTACCGCCCATGCCAACCTATTTAGAACCGTATTAACCAATGAGGATGAGCATGTCTTGATGAATATTGGCGAAAAGATTGGGGAGCGCATTGATCGTTCATTTCAGGAGAAATCCTACCAGCATGCCGCCGAGGATATCAGCCGGTTGCATAAGCTAGAAGCCATTGCCCACCCCACCATTGCACGGCTGCTAGAGAAAAACCACCGCCTCACCGAGCGGGCCTTCCGCAATTGGGAGATCACCATTCGGGACCATTGCAATCTTCACCAGTTTGATCTCGCCAAAGGGGCGCTTACCACGTTTGTTGAAGCACGCCAACTTTTTGATGAAGCAATACAAAAGGCAATCTCCGTGCAGAGATTGCAAGACTACCTCGCCGTATGCCAGCAGCAGCACGCTGCAGCAATGGAAAAATCCCAGAAAATGCGCGAGGATATTGAAAAGCACAAGCAAGAGCACAAGCAAGAGCTGGCCCGTTTGGTGCAGCTATTAGAAGAGGAAAAGGAGCGCACCGCCCAGCAACTGCGTAAGTATGAGGAAAAGATTGAGGAAGTGAGAGTAATGGAGCAGCAAAACCGTGCGCAAGCGCAGAAGGACCATGAGGCGCAAATGGAGAAAATGCGCAAAGAGACCGATGAACATCTTACCCGCATGCAAGAGGATTTGAAGCGCTCTAACCTGAGTGCAGAAGAGGCCGCCCAAAAGCTCCAAGAAGAGCGCGAAGCGTCGGAAGAAAGGATCAATAAACTAGCGCAAGAGACCAAAGGTGAAATGGAGCGGCGGGCTGCGGAGCAGCAAGCACGGGATGCGGCGCGAAATGCCGAGCACGAAGCCCTTAAAAAACATTTGGCTGCGCAGGACCAGGAGCTGGAAAAGGTGAAGGCTGAGGCAGAGGCTAGGCGCAAGGCGGAAGAAAAGGAAAAACTATTAGCAGCACTAGAGGGGTTGAATAATAACGATAGAAATAAGGCATTGCTAGCCGCCTGCAAAGAGGGAAATGAAACAGCGGAAGCGCTGTTGACTGAAGTGGTGGCTGCGCTGGACGGGGAGCAGCAGTGTGAATTATTACTAAAAGCGTACGAACAAGTTAACGAGACGGGTGTAAAAATAGTAAAAGAAGCAGGTGCTAAGCTGGGTGGCCTGCTACGTAGTTCTCTGCTGGAAGAGTGCTGTAGGGCGGGCAACGTAGCAGGCGTGCAATTATTTTTGGCGACAGAGGTGCTGGATGAGAAGCTAGGCAATAAAGCCATGCAAGATGCTTTTCAATACGGACGCCAGAAGGTAGTCATTATGAAACTACTGATAAAAGCAGGGGCCAATCTAGAGCGTTCCATGGCAGGGAGTACCCCCTTGATGGCCCAATGCTTCAACGGGCCTACAGAAGAGGTAGCGCTTCTGCTAAAGCAGGGTACTGATATTGAG
>CAJQOF010000029.1 GCA_905479855.1 uncultured Cytophagales bacterium | reverse complement strand
TGTTCTTTTTCATGGGGTGTTTTTTATGGTTAGACGTCAATAAGAAGAAGTCTGCTTCCGGTTAATACATTGGTTAATCTCAGCCAAGGATAGGCCATTATGCGCAAACTTTGCGTCAAGCCCTTCTTTGTTGCCCAGGGTTTGTGCTACTATGCCCTTAATTGTTTTGCCTTTCGTGGCGTCCTCTCCCTGTCTGTCATGCTGGAGGCCTGTCCTGAACGCAGTGAAGGATCTTAGCCGTATTGTGTACAATCTGCCGTGCAGCAGACTGCTTCGGTCCGACTGATGTGGCCCGGCTTTCGAGTGCTTTTCATCGTCCCCTCTTGTTGATATATTGATTAGATCCCTGTAAAAAACCAACAAAGAACGCCGCTCAGGTGCCCCCATCACAGCGTTCTTGTCAATTATGCCAAAGTGCTATTGCTTTTTAGCCGTATGGGCATCCTGGATTTTCTTACGCAGTTCACTCTCCAGGGTATTGCGCAGCTCCGCATTTTCGTGCAGTAAGGCTTTAAGGGCATCTCTTCCTTGCGTAAGCTTTTTGTCCCCGTAAGAAAACCAAGCACCAGACTTCTGGAGAACCCCCAGCGCTACACCCATGTCTATAATTTCCCCTATCCTTGATATCCCTTCTCCATAAATAATGTCAAACTCAACGACTTTAAAGGGAGGCGCCACTTTGTTTTTGACCACTTTCACCTTGGTCCTGTTCCCCAGCAACTCTCCATTGCTATCCTTAATCTGCGCTACTCTGCGGATGTCTAGCCGTACCGAGGCGTAGAACTTAAGGGCATTGCCGCCCGTGGTGGTTTCTGGGTTGCCAAACACGACGCCAATCTTTTCGCGCAACTGGTTGATGAAGATGCAAACGCAGCCGGTCTTATTGATAGTGCCGGTGAGTTTCCTCATTGCCTGCGACATCAAGCGGGCTTGTAGCCCCATCTTGCTCTCCCCCATTTCGCCCTCCAGTTCACTTTTGGGCACCAGGGCCGCCACAGAGTCGATCACAATAATGTCTATCGTGCCCGAACGGATAAGCTGCTCCGTAATTTCCAAAGCTTGCTCCCCATGGTCTGGCTGCGAGATCAATAGGTTTTCCGTATCAATGCCCAGCTTCTCCGCATAAGCCCTGTCAAAAGCATGCTCGGCATCAATAAAAGCCGCCATACCCCCACACTTCTGCGCTTCCGCTATGCAATGGAGGCTCAGTGTCGTTTTGCCAGAAGACTCTGGCCCATACACTTCAATAATTCTCCCCCTAGGAATACCCCCCACGCCCAAAGCAACATCTAACCCCAAAGAGCCAGTAGAAATGGCAGCCACATCCACCACCTTGTTGTCACTCAGCCGCATCACTGTTCCCTTGCCATAGGTCTTCTCCAGCTTCTCAATGGTAAGCCGTAAAGTTTCTAGTTTTTCTGTTTTTTCATGCATAATTTCTCAAGTTATGTCACACAAAACGAGGTACTACTTCATTAAATTTGCTAGGCACCTCAACGCTAGCAGCTGGTTATCAGTTATGAATTATCAGTTATCAATGATGTTATTGCATACGCTACCCATCATGGCGCAGCCACTGCATAGGCCATTCGTAATGCCTTCCCAGAGAAAGCCACCCCCAACTTTAGCCATCCTTTGGCATGTTCCGCTTCTGGCATACGATAATATTCCTTATCCTCAATTTGCTGCAACGCCTCCTGGGCTACTTGGGTCAGCTGTTCCTCATCATTATTGTCTGTGCGTTTTAACTCAAAGATGATACCACTCGCATGGCTCGTAGCCTCCTTGGGGAACAGTGCAATGTCATAATGGCCCATGCCCGCTTCGCGGTTGGAGAGGATGGTATAGTCGCCATGCAGATAGAGCACCAGCCCTAGCAGCAGGCCATGGTAAAACTGCTCAGGATTTGCCCCACCAGCATCGTGGCAGCTCAGGATATTATAAGCGATCTCCTGCAGTGCAGTTTCAAAAGGCTTCATCCTACCCGCTTTGAGATCATCCAAGCAAGCGATCAGCCATTTCGTTTTTCGTTTGCCTGCCAACCACCCAAAGATGATATGCTTATAAACACTACGCACCTCCTTGTTGGGTATGCGAAAAGTATAATTGACTTCATCGGTGACCTCATCGTACTTCGGATTCAGCGCGTTCAGATACCCCGCCATATAGAGCAAAGAGAGCACGGCATCACTATTGCTATCGAGTTGATTGAAATTGAGGAAAGGGTTGATGAATGCGGTGATCTCCTTGCCTTGTATCAGCTCGGTAATACTCTCGTGCAAGTCGACATCATGCCTTGTTAACATTTCACGTATCAGCTTATCTTCCGATGTATTCACCCAATAAGCCTCTAACCGCCCCTTGTTGGCCAAACAAAAGAGAATGGACCAAGGGTTGTACAAGACAATATCCCCCACATAATACCCATTGTACCACCTTTTTACATCGGCCAAATCCACAGCAAGATCTGACTTGGCAAAGAGCGCACACACTTGATCCTCTGTAAAACCAAAATGTTCCGCATATTGCTCAATAAGCAACGAATAGACTGGCAAGTGGTTGAGATCCGAGAATAAGCTCTCCCTTGCCACCCGTAAGATACCTGTAAGCACCCCTTTATGGAGGTACTCATTGTCTTTTAGCGTACTACCAAAAAACTCCCGCATAAAGTCAATTATATTCTTGTAATAGTCTGAATCATCGCTAAAATAAGCTGCATGAATCGGCGCATCATACTCGTCGATCAATATAATAGGCCGCTTTTTATGGTATCTATACAACCACTCACTCAGCCGCAGAAGGCTTTGCTCAACTTCATCTTGAGGAGCTTCCTTATCAATAATACGCTGAAATAATGTCCTCTCATCCTCATACAGCAAACCATCCACGGTTAGCAAATAGCGAAACTCGCCATAACATGCTGCCACTAGGCCTTGGATTTTCCTGTAAGCCCTCTCAAAGCCCGTGCTCTTCGCGCTTTTCAGGGTAATAAAAATTACAGGGTATTGTCCTTGATGCGCCCAATATTTATCACCTGCATCCCGAATCTTTAACCCGTCAAATAGCGCTGCCGTGTTTTCCTTTGTACAAGAGAAGAAGTACTTGAGCATGG
>CAJQOF010000028.1 GCA_905479855.1 uncultured Cytophagales bacterium | reverse complement strand
TTGAGCTTACGGAAATTATTTTTTTCATCTTCGCTTAGGCTATCGGACGCAAGCAAATAGTTGTGTTTTTCGTAACATTCCGCTATTAATTCCTTGAAGGTATCATATACTTCATTAAAATTATTCCCCTCCAAATCTTTTAGTGTAAGAAAGATTGTGGGATACCTTCCCTGTTCCAGGGTATAGCGCTCGCCTGCTTCTTGTATCTGGAGCCCATCAAAGAGTTTTGCGGTATCCTTCTCTGTGCAGGAGAAGTAGTAATAGAGCATGGAAAGGTTCAAGGTCTTGCCAAAACGGCGGGGGCGGGTAAAGAGCATGGCCTCATCTCCTGTAATAACGTCACGGATAAAAAGGCTTTTGTCAACAAACGGGTAGCGCCCCGGCTCCTTTCGGAGCTTTTTGAAGTCGCTAATGCCCATGGAGATTTCTGGTTTCATAGGGGTAGTGTTAATGGTGTTATTGAGCGGCACAGCGCTAAGGCACTTTATGGGGCTTTCTTCAACAACTAGGGCTCATGGCTGATCGACCAGAGGCCAAACCATGAACGGTGCAAATTTAGCCTATTTAAGCCTCCCCTAAAGAGAGCGCGGAGCAAGGAAGCATTGCTCACTGATCACTATCTCCTCACCGGTATACCCGTGCTTGGTTGAGGGCCTTTTGGTAGCGCTTAGCATTTCTTAAATGCTCTTTCAGTGATCTGGTGAAGTAATGATACCCCGAAAAATCCTCCTTGGCAGAGAAGTAGAAATAATCAGAAGCAGCATAGTTGAGCACGGCGTCGATCATGGCCACGCTCGGTAAACAAATGGGCCCTGGAGGAAGGCCACTGTACTTGTAGGTGTTGTAGGGTGACTCGAGTGCCTTGTACTTGTGCAATACCCGCCTGGCAGAAGGGTCACCCAGCGCATAGAGCAGCGTAGGGCAAGATTGTAAGGCGATCTTCTTTCTCAGGCGGTTGATGTAGACACCAGCCATAAGCGCGGCCTCGTCTATTTTGTTGGTTTCACGTTGTACAATGGAGGCCAAAATGGAAACTTCCATGGGGGTAAGTTGGGTGCTTTTTGCTTGGCTACGTCTTCTCCTATTCCAGAAACGTTGGTACTCTTGGTGCATTTTTGCAAAAAGCTCCTTGGGGGTAATGGTCCAGTATACTTGGTAGGTGTTGGGAATGAAGAGGGTCATTACATTCTCTACGCTAAAGCCATATTGCTCAACGAAGGGTGCATCATTCAGTAGCCCCAAAAAATCAGCCGCCCCCATTTCAATGTTTTGGGTAAGCCGCTCTGCGAGGGCCTCTTTGGTTTGTATATTGTTAAATACCACATGCACCGGCTTTTGGGCGCCTCGCCTGAGCATGCGGATCGCCGCCCAATTGCTCATGTTCCCCTTTAGCTGGTAGGCCCCAGGAATAATTCGGCGGTCGTAGCACAAAAGACGGGCCACAAGGCCGAACGAGGCTGGGTGAGCAAGGTAGCCTTGCTGGCAGAGTATCGTTTTCAACTCGGCGAAGCTAACGCCATGGGGGATTTTGAGTTGCTGGCTGGGTTGGTTGACCAAGATATTAGGCCGCACAAAGAGCGCGTAGATAACTAACAGCTTACAGAGTAGCAGCGCTATGCCACCAATAGCAACAATGCGGATTTTCTTGTGCATACTGCGTGCTGGTTGTGTGTGTGGGCCTCTGTCTGGCGCTACACTTTGTTTTCTGGCCGCATTTGAGGGAAAAAGATTACATCTTGGATAGAGGCTGCGTTGGTCATGATCATGGCTAGCCGATCAATGCCAATGCCTAAGCCTACGGTTGGCGGCATTCCATAGCACAAAGCGCGTAAAAAGTCTTCGTCCAGGGCCATGGCCTCTTCATCCCCCCGCTCCCCGAGCTTAAGCTGCTCTTCAAAGCGTTGCCGTTGATCTATGGGGTCGTTGAGCTCTGAGAAGGCGTTGCAAATTTCCTTTCCATTACAAATCACCTCGAAGCGCTCTACCAATGTTGGATTATTGCGGTGTTTCTTGGCCAGCGGCGACATCTCTATGGGGTAGTCTGTAATAAAAGTGGGCTGAATCAAGTTGGGTTCGCACTTTTCGCCAAAGATCTCATCAATAATTTTCCCTTTTCCTGCCGAGGCTTCTAGCGGGACGTTGAGCTGCTGTGCTGTGCTGCGCAGTGCTGCCTCGTCCATATCACTAACGTCTATGCCGGTGAAATGTTGAATGGCCTCAAACATGGTAAAGCGCTTCCAAGGCCGTTGGAAGTTGATTTTGTGCGCACCTACCTGCACTTCCGTACTGCCATGCAGGTCCAGCGCAATCTTCTCCAGCACCACCTCCATCTGGTCCATCATCCACAGGTAGTCTTTGTAAGCTACATAGACCTCTAGCATGGTGAACTCTGGGTTGTGGAAGCGGGACATGCCCTCGTTGCGGAAGTCTTTGGCAAACTCAAAGACGCCATCATACCCCCCCACAATCAGCCGCTTTAGGTAGAGTTCGTTGGCAATGCGCAAATAGAGCGGCATATCCAGTGTATTGTGGTGGGTCTTGAAGGGCCGGGCCGCTGCCCCGCCGTGGATAGGCTGCAAAATAGGGGTTTCTACTTCCAAGCACCCTAGTGCTTCCCAATGGTGCCGAATAGAGCGGATGATTTGGCCGCGCTGGACAAATTTCTCCCGCACGCCTGGGTTAACGATGAGGTCTACATAGCGCTGCCGATAGCGTTGTTCTGGGTCGGTAAAGGCATCATGCAGTTTTTTCTCTCCATCTTCCTCTGTTTCTTTCACCACGGGCAGGGGTTTTAGTGCCTTGGCTAACAGTGTTAGCGTGGCTACATGGATAGAGATCGTGCCGGTTTGGGTTTCAAACACATGGCCATGCACGCCCACAATATCCCCGATATCTATGAGTTTCTTAAAAACTGTATTGTAGGCAGTTTTGTCTTCTTCGGGGCAAAGGGTATCTCTGTGCAAGTAGAGCTGTATCCGCCCGCTTGCATCTTGCAGCTCAACAAAGGATGTTGCGCCCATAATCCTGCGGCTCATGAGCCTGCCCGCCAAGGTTACTTGCTGAAATTTTGTAGGATCGGCAGCGTACTCGGCGAGTATTACTTGCGCTGTTGCGTTGGTGTTGAATGAAGCTGCCGGGTAGGGGGAGACCCCCATGGCTTCCAGCGCCTCTTTCTTTTCGATTCTTACAATCTCTTGTTCGGTTAGGTGCGCCATAAAAGTTGGGTAAAATTAGGTGTTGCGCTTATCCTGTGAGGCTGACAGCGCTAACCCCACAAAAGTAGCACTTTCGCTGTATAATGTCATAGCGCGTTGCGCTGCCATAACGGCTGGGCCAGATAATGGCATCGCTAATCACGCATAAACATCTCGCGCTGTGCCGTAGTTTGTAACTACACACCAACTAAAAGCCACACCGCGCTGTGCCGTAGTTTGTAACCGTCGCTGTGCGTATCTGTAACCGTCGCTGTGCGTATCTGTAACTATCGTCGCTGTGCGTAGTTTGTAACTACCGCCGCTGTGCGTAGTTTGTAACTACGCACCAACTAAAAGCCACACCGCGCTGTGCCGCATTTTGTAACTACACACCGTCGCTGTGCGTAGTTACAGACTACGCACCAACTAAAAGCCACACCGCGCTGTGCCGTAGTTTGTAACCGTCGCTGTGCGTATCTGTAACCGTCGCTGTGCG
>CAJQOF010000027.1 GCA_905479855.1 uncultured Cytophagales bacterium | reverse complement strand
CTGCCATCTTGCTTGGCATTGCATTATTGAAGATCCCCCCCAGAAAGAGCAAGCCCGTTATTTTATTTTTTGAAGGCATCAACGAGGCCATCATAGAGCTAATTCGCTTTATTATGAAGCTCGCCCCTATTGGTGTATTTTCTTTATTGGCCTCTTTGTTGGTAGAAGTAGCTGGGGATAACAACCCTAACGAAGTTTTTGAGATGCTCTATGCCCTGGTGTGGTATATGGGTACAGTCATGCTAGGGTTGGCACTCATGGTCTTTGTCGTTTACCCCCTTATTCTAAAACTCTTTACAGAGATGGGCTATCTCCGTTTCTTTAAGGGCATATACCCGGCACAATTGGTGGCTTTTACTACGAGCTCTAGCTCAGCTGCTTTACCGGTTACCATGGAGCGCGTGGAGCGGCATTTGGGTATTTCTGAGGACATCAGCAGTTTTGTTCTTCCGCTGGGGGCTACTGTAAACATGGATGGCACAGCACTTTATCAAGGGATTTCCATTGTTTTTATCGCCCAGGCTTTGGGGCTCGACTTGTCCCTTACAGCGCAGCTGGCTATTGTCACCAACGTAGTGCTCTCTTCCATTGGCGTGGCGGGTGTTCCTGGCGGCGCCATGGTTACCACGGCAATGTTATTACAATCGATTGGCGTACCTTCGGCAGGATTAGCGCTTATCCTGGCGCCAGAAAGGATTTTAGATATGTGTAGAACAGCCACAAACATTACGGGAGATGCGGCGGTGGCTGTTATTGTAGCTAGCTCAGAGGGGGAATTGACGGATGGGGGCAATGAACAACTACTGGATAATCAAGATTTTTAAGGTAATGCTCACCTAGCAGCATGTTCTTTTCTTTCTACCGCTTATGCATACACATGAGAAGTTCATTACCTTTTTTCTTTTCCACAAAGCTATATTCACTCAATTTCAGCATACCGGCGCTACTGGCGTAAAAGCAGGTCTTTTTATGCGTAAATACGCTCTAAGCATAGATTTGCAGCAACACCAGCCCTACATTCTCAGGTGGAATGGGTATGTCAATCTATATTACCCTCTCACTTTGTCTTATTGTTACACCCTTTTCACCACAATATGTCTAAGTTGTTCTCTCTAGTGCCACAGCTTGAGTTAATAGCCACCTACCATGGATGATATTCATCTCTTTTTCACTGGCTTTAGTTGGAAAGAAATAGTCTCTTCGTTTTGGGTGCTCTTTGCCGTCATCGATATGCTGGGCAGTGTACCGCTCATCATCAACCTGAAAAAAAGAGCGGGAGAGATTCATGCACACACGACAACGGTGGCCGTGGGCATTATCATGTTCACCTTTTTGTTTGTGGGTAAAGACCTGCTCGCCGTCTTTTCCGTAGACGTAGCCTCCTTTTCAGTAACCGGCAGTATCATACTTGCCATCCTAGGCTTAGAAATGATACTAGATATCAACATCTTTAAGACGGATTTCAGTCTTACTGGAGCTTCCATTATTCCCCTTGCATTTCCTATCATAATAGATGCTAGCCCGTTGGTCATGTTGCTTGCACTCAAGCTGGAATACGCCTACATCAATATAATATGTGCCATTTTGGCCAATCTTCTGTTTATGTACATCGTTATACACTACTCTCAGTGGATTGAGCGTAAGTTGGGGAAACTACTCATTGGCCTTATACAGAAGGTGATGGGTATTGTGTTGCTTTCCATTGCCGTTGCGCTCTTTAGAACATACCTGTTTGCGCCGGTTTGCTAAGCCACGCAAGCGCGCAGGGCAGCAATTTAGTGGGTGTCTTCCTATTCGTAGCAGCCTGCACATTTAACGAGCACACTTCCCCCGCTGCCGCAAGCAGATTGCTAGCGCAAGAGTTATTCCGCCAAAGAGAAGCACCACTGGCACGGGAGGCGCTTGCATCGTGGTGATATCCTGCGCAATGATGCCTCGCTGATGAAGGAATAGCACAAGTAGAATAAAAGCGTTGTTGATGAAATGGGCAACCATGGGGAATAGCAAGTCCTTGGTCCACCAATAAATATAGCCGAAGAGGGTGCCCAGCAAAAACCTCGGCACAAAGCCGTAGAACTGAACATGCACGGCGCTGAACAAAAGAGCACTCATGGCTATGGAGAAGTGGATATTCTTGGTGGCGCCAAGGAAGAGATGCTGGACCAAGCCCCTGAATAGCAACTCTTCTCCAATAGCGGGTATAACAGCCATCACTAAAATGGCTACCCCCAGTGCTGGCAGCGAGTGAAAGGTGGTGAGCAGATCTATGGCGCTCTGGGCCACGGATTCTCTTTCTTGGGCCCATACCTCGAATGCCTTGAGCCAGGCCGGAAGCTTTAACATGGCGTTCCATTGAACAAACCATGCATTGGCCGCCATAAACGACAGCACTAAACCTAGTGTAAGCAGCAGGGTTGGGAGATAAGGTTGTCGCAGTTGAAACCATCCGCGGATGGTTTGCGATGTGAAAAAACGGAGATAGACCAACGGCGGCAGAATAAATGCCCCGGTCGCTGTGGTTGCCTGCAGCACCAATAACGGCTGCCGAAGGGCTGTGTCCATCGCCGTTTCGACGCTGTTGGTGGCGAAGGGGCAAAGCAGGGTTGCTATTGACTGCCCTAGCGAAATGCCCAATATTGCTAGGAAGATAAGCAAAGCAAGGTTAGTGAAGAGAGACCTGTTGCCGTCGAGAGAGAGCGGCGCATACTGCTGTGGCATATTGGTTGTGCTTTTTCCGTAACTACCCAGGTACCTAAAATAGCTTATACGCAGCTTAAAAAGGGTTTCAAAAAGTTACCCGAGCCGTTGTTGGCTGATTTTGCGCTAAAAAGCGCAATTGGGGCCTTATTATTCATTCGCTCCCCTTGTTGAAAGGTTATGAGGGCCGATGAGGGTACCTGGGTAGGTACCTTTTTCCTACATTGGTTTCCGCCTCAACTTGAAATTTTTTCCCAGATAGACTTTACGCACCTTTTCATCTGCAGCGAGCTCCTCGGCGGTGCCTGATTTAAGCAGGCTGCCCTCATACATAAGATAAGCACGGTCTGTAATGGAGAGTGTTTCGTTGACGTTGTGATCAGTAATAAGGATGCCGATATTCTTACTTTTAAGCCGTGCTATCAGCGTCTGTATCTCCTCCACCGCAATGGGGTCTACGCCGGCAAAAGGCTCATCGAGTAGGACAAACTTGGGGTCTATGGCCAGCGCCCTGGCGATCTCTGTCCTTCTGCGCTCCCCGCCA
>CAJQOF010000026.1 GCA_905479855.1 uncultured Cytophagales bacterium | reverse complement strand
ATTCTCGCCTCCATGTTATACGGAGAAAATGGGCGAATACTTTTAAAATTGCTTCTTGATTCCAAGGCTGATGTAAACACAAAAAACAATGTTGGAGATACGGCCTTAATAAAGGTTTTTCGCAGTGCTGATGGCTATCGTACGTCAGAAAAAATAAGAGAAGCCTCTATTAAGGAAAAAATAGAATTATTGTTAGAACATCACAGAGAGTCCCCGAGGGCGTTGTTGCCTCATCGGTTTGGGCCCCCTGAGGGCACTTTTTTACCGGTTAATGTTAGCCGGAAAGTGCTTTTAAACGGTGTAAAAAGCATTCGGGCGCTTATTTATGCAACAACGTCGTCCCCGAGTAGTGATTATCTATTGAGAGAATATTTAAATCTTTCAGAATCCGAACGCACGGAAATAGAGGAAATGTTCCCGAGAGCGTATGGAAAAATGGAAACAGCAGCAAGGCCCGCAAGTGCAGCTTCCTCATCTTCTAGTAATAGTAGTTCTTCCAGCCAAGGAGGTGCCAAGTAACCAAGAGGATTGCAGCCGGTAGCGCGTTGGGGCTCATAATCCGAAGGTCGCAGGTTCGATTCCTGCCCCCGCTACTAAATTTCCAGAAAATTTGTACCGTGTTCGGTTTCTTTTTCGCTGTACTTCCTTGTGCCGAAAGCAATCTACGGTATGATCATTCACCAAGCCCGCTGCTTGCAGGTAGGCGTAGATAATGGTACTCCCCACAAAGCTGAATCCCCTACTTTTTAAATCCGCGCTGATTTTGTCTGCCAGATCACTAAACGCCGGCAACTCGCTGTGGTCCTTCCAATGATTGACGATCGGCTTTCCCTTTACAAACTTCCATATATACTTGTCGAAGCTCCCGAATTCAGCTTGGATCTTCAAAAAGCATTGTGCGTTATTGACGGTGGAGTTAATCTTTAGCGGGTTACGGACAATCCGAATGTCTTTGCAGAATTGTTGGCATTGCTCTGGTGAAAAATCGGCCACCTTCTGCACATCGAATTTGGCAAAAGCCTGCCGGTAGCCGGACCGTTTCCTGAGTATAGTAAGCCAGCTTAGCCCAGCCTGTGCCCCCTCCAGCGTAAGGAGCTCAAAGTGCTGGGTATCATCGTGTATGGGTACGCCCCACTCCTCATCATGGTAGTGGATGTAAATTTCAGCCGTTCCTTGTGCCCAAGCGCATCGTGTAGTTGTGTCCATTGTGTTATAGGGTTGAATCACCGGCAAATTTCACTTGAGCTACGTTTAAAACCAAAGCTTCTCCCTCTTTTTCGGCGTTCCCAACCCCGCTCTCCAAAGTGCACAACGCCGAATCATCCCCATCACATCCCCCGTATATCCTTGATATTGAGCTGCAAGCTCTTTGCTCCCAGATAATGATTCTCCTCTATGGTATAGACTATCTTGAAGGGGTCCCCAGAAGCAATGAGTGGCTCATAGTGCGCCAGGCCAAACCCAATAGCAGCCACCATCTGGCCAGAACCTTGCTGGTGGAGGCATAGCTTGAGGTGCTCTTCCTTAATAATCGTATAGCTTTGGGCCATCACATTTTCTGCCACCAACACTGCCCGCATATTGCCCGTGCCAAAGGGAGCCATTTGCCCTAGAACACTATAGAACTTATTGTTGATTGCATCGAGCGAAAGTGGAAGATCAATCTCCAGCGAAGGAATAAGCAACGCATCGGGGATAGTGCTGGCCACTACCTCCTCAAACCGTTGTTGAAAAGCCGTTAGGTTCTCCAGCGGCAAAGTGAGCCCCGCCGCATAGGCATGGCCCCCATACTGCTCCAACAAATCTGCACAACTATTGAGCGCATTATAGACATTATAGCCCACTACAGAGCGGGCAGAGCCGGTCGCCTTGCCGTGCGAAGCCGTGAGGATAATGGTCGGTCGGTAATACTGCTCAATGCAGCGCGAAGCCACAATACCAATCACCCCTTTGTGCCACTCTTCCTTAAAAAGCACCGTCGTCTTGGCCCGTGCCGCGTTAGGGTTCGCCCCAATCATGGCAATCGCCTCCCCCGTAATGGTGCTATCCACCTCCCTGCGCAAGGTATTCTTCTGGTTAATCGCTTTCGCCAAGCCATCTGCCACCATCATATCCGCCGCCAAAAGCAACCGCACCGCCTCGCTTGCATGGCCCATTCTCCCTGCCGCATTAATGCGCGGCCCTAGGCCAAAGACAATCTGTGAAATACCCCAAGGCAGCCTACCATTGCTAAGCTCCACCAAAGCCTGCAAGCCAGGGCGTAGGAGCGTTTCATTTAACCTTTTCAGCCCGTAGTGGGCCAAAATCCTGTTCTCCCCCACAATGGGCACAATATCGCACGCAATGCTAATGGCCACCAGGTCTAGCCATTCGTAGAGTTGCTCGTAGGTAAGCAGCCCCTTTAGCGCCAAAGCCTGAAGCAGCTTAAACCCCACCCCACACCCAGAAAGGTGCTTATTAGGATAGGGGCAGTCTATTTGCTTCGGGTCCAGAATAGCATGGGCGGCCGGCAGCAGATCCCCCGGCTCATGGTGGTCACAAATAATGACATCTATGCCCAATTTATTGGCTTCTTGCACACAATTGACAGCCCTAATGCCACAGTCCAGGCTCACCATAAGGGTAAACCCAGCTTCAGCAGCCCACTTTACCGCCTGCATAGAAATTCCATACCCTTCAGCATACCGGTCTGGAATATAGAAGTCAGCCTCTGCCTTTAAACGGTTGAGGCAACCATAGAACATGGCCACAGAAGTCACCCCATCCACATCATAGTCCCCATAGACCAAAATTTTCTCTCCCTCTGCCAGCGCTCTGCCCAGCCGATCAACTGCCTGGGTCATACCCTTCATACCAAAAGGATCGTGTAAGGCATCTAAGGAAGGTCTAAAGTACGCCTTGGCTTGGTCGTAGGTCGTAGTGCCCTTTTGCACAAGCAGCGCAGCAATGGTCTGCGATATATGGAGGGAAGCAGCGAGTGGATTCACTTCACTGGCGGCAGGCAAGGTGCGGTAGCGCCATCTTTGGGTCATAGTGTCAAGGAAATTGGTGGTCAACAACAGTACAATGATACCCACAAAGAAGGAGAAATGCGTTAATCCAGGCCGGCTAGTGGTTGCACCATGGCAACAACCCGCTTGCATGCATCGCCATACACAGGGGCAAGCGCTACGGCTGCATCGACCATCTGTTCAAATTCTGCCAGCGAAACCAGCTTTACCTCGCTCACAGCAGTCTTATCAAAGGCCACCTTATCGATCTCAAAATCAACCCAACAAGCATAGACATCATGGAACTGGCGGTCTATGTAGGTAGGCCTTAGTTCGGCATCCCTCCTGTAGGTAAAGAGAAAGGTGAAGTCCTGGGCAGCTACATCCATGCCTAGTTCTTCTTTCAGCTCCCGCTGCACAGCCGCCCAACTTTCTTCTCCTGCATCCACATGCCCGGTGACGGAGATACTCCACATGCCGGGGTAGTGATCAGTATGGGCCGTGCGGCGTTGGAGCAGTAGCCTCTTTTCTTGGTTGAAGAGATAAAGGTGTACTGCCCGGTGAAGCTTGCCTTGCCTGTGCACTTCTTTGCGTGGCAGCACCTCGCCTGTTTTTGCTCCCTCTTCATTGAGGACATCGATGTTCTCCATAGCTTTTATTGGTTTCGTGGTTGCGGCAGCACAAGGGAAGTAAATTGTAACTACCCAGAAGAATACTGGATCTTGGGGCGGTAGTGGCCCAATCGGGAATGATGGAGTCAGTACAAAGCTCGATAAATTCCCAGCAGACTTGGATAAAAACCTAAAATCACGCGCAATCTGAATAGCTGCCAACACTTACACTTGGCCCACGACCAACACTTTATAGCGACTTGGCTGATTTTTCTGACAAAATGCGCGTTACTTCTTGGACGGAGAGCGCTGCATATTTCGCTATTGTAGCCGGAAGCATACCATCTTGATGCATGTTACATACCATTGCTGCTTCAGCTTCTGCTTTGCCCTTTGCTTCGCCTTCTGCTTTTCCCTTTGCTTCGCCTTCTGCTTTTCCCTTTGCTTCGCCTTCTGCTTTGCCTTCTGCTTTGCCTTCTGCTTTGCCTTCTGCTCTACCCTGCTCTAATAAGGTATCATCGGCATCTATGTTATCTATTATGCGCTGTTCTTCTTCCTCGTAAGCAGCTAATTGCTGTGAGGTCCAGCTAAATTTGTTCACCGCTTCATAAGCACGTTGGATATGGGGATACTGGCCTACTATGGCAGCTACTTCGTCTTCTCTGGTTTCTTCTGCATGCTTCAAAAAATAACTCCAGCGGTCTAGCACGCCAGTAAGCTCATGAATCTCCTTCTTAAACTTGGGCAGCTCCACAAAGGCAAAGGAAAACTCTTCTAGGTCGTGCTCTTTGGTCTTTTTATCCAATATAATGTGCCGTGAAATGTGGTCCTCCTTGCCCTTAAAAAGTACATGGTCTACTACTGCGATAAAGACAACAGGCATTAGCTTGTTGTATATTTCATGGTAAGCCTCGGCCCTTGCACTTTCTCTTTTGCTAAGCTGTGTGGCATAGCTACTGGCCAGATAATATTGCGCAGGTTTTTTATAGCTTTTTTGCGACCTTATCTGCATTTCTACGATGATCTTTTTGCCATTATTGCTTTCGCATAGGACGTCTACATTAGAGCGCTTTTGGGCAGCGATAACCGGGTCTTGCACCGTTTGCAGCAGATGAACGCCCTTGATTTTATCATCGCCTTCATATTCCATGATATCATTGATAAAATCAATGACGATATCTTCGTTTTTCGTCGTACCAAACAGATCTTTGAATACGATGTCATTGCGGGGGTCTAGAAATTTAGTGAATTCCATACTGTCTGCTTTAGAGGTTAGTAAAAAAACCATGCGAATATACTACTTTGGGGCAAAAACTGCACCCGATCACGCAATACTCCTTCGTATAGCGAGCATACTCAATAGTATGTGTAATAATAGCGGTCTTGCCTATTCCTCCTATCCTACTATTGAAGATTTGACACATCTGGGAGGTTTTTGCGCTGGTTACACAAGAGGGCTAATATAAAACGCCATCTCAAAAAATAATTACCCAGTACCCTAATCGGCCTTGCGTGCCTTTCAACAGGGGTGCTCCTGGTCTGCCTGATCGGTTTCAAGACAGCAATAGCGCTTTTTAGGATAAAATCAACCTACAAGGGTTCGGATAACTTTCCGAAACCCCCTTTAAGCTGCGTATAGCCTGTTTTAGGTACCTGGGTAGTGACGTAAACTTTATGGTTGGAATGGCCAGTGGGCTATGGATAACGCGTAAACTTACCAGGTTGCTACATTAGCTTGGCGGGCTTTGTCTATATTCACGGCATTGTAGCAACGATCTTTGCCTGACCTTTCCTGGTCATCTGGTGGTTGAACCCAACAAAAAGCCCCAACGGGCACGCATACTATGCAAAACGGATTAGTCAGCTTTACCATTACCGTAGGTAGCCACAAAATAGACCACACAGTTTACCCCATTGTCTCGCTCATCGTGGATAAGACCGTCAGTAAAATTCCCTATGCAAAGATCACCCTGCATGATGGCGACCCTGCGCAGTATGATTTCCCTGTGAGCAATAGCCAGGTCTTTGGCATGGGCAGTGACATCACCATAGCAGCGGGCTATGGGGGGGAAGAGCACACGATATTTAAAGGCGTTATCACCAAGCATGCGCTTCATGCTAAGAACCATACTGCCCCCTTACTCATTATAGACTGCAAGGACATTGCTTATAGAACCACACTGCTCCCCAAGAATGTCAGCTTTGGCGCCCAGGGTGGGGGAATACTGGATAGCAAGATCTTGAAAGAGGTTGTAGCCGACTACAGCGGACTCTCAATCAATGTGGATGCAACGAGTGTGAAACATGAAAGCCTGACGCAGGCAGAAGTAACGGATTGGGATTTTATCAACCTCAGGGCAGAGGCCAATGGGCAGGTAGTTTTTGTGGATGATGGAAAAATCAGTGTAGAGAAGCCTAATGTAAAGCAATCTGCTTCCGCTGCTTTCACCTATGGTGAGAATATGCATGGGTTTGAAGTTGCCATGGATGCGCGAGCGCAGCTCAAGGGGGTTGAGGGAAAGGTTTGGGAGATGGACAAACAGGCCAGCAAAGCTGTGTCGGCCAGTGAGCCTGGTGAGCATTCCTTTGGCGATGTTGGCTATAGCAAGCTGGCGGGTGTGAATAAGCAATCTGCCATGACGCTCTACCACGGCGGGGAGCTTGCTGAAAAGGAAATGGAGACTTTGGCGAAAGGTGTGCTAGCGCTGAGTAGGTTGGCCAAGATTCGGGGAAAGATCACTGCAGAAGGGGGGGCTGCCATCAAGCCTGGCCAGGTGGTAGAAATTGAGAAGGGGGCAAAGAACTTCCAGGGGAAAGCATACGTAACCGGCGTGCAACACCAGATTACTGAGGGCAGTTGGGTGATGGAGCTGACGCTAGGGTTGCCCAACCAGCGCTATGTAAGGAAGTACAATGATATTGCCTCTTTGCCAGCTGCGGGTATGCTGCCGCCTATTCATGGGCTACAGGTAGGCGTGGTGAAAAAGATAATGGGCGACCCCAAGACGGCCTATCGGCTGTTTGTTTGCCTGCCCATGATTCATAAGAGCAATGAGGGGATCTGGTGCAGAATCGCTTCCTTCTATGCCTCCAAAGAAGCGGGCGCCTTCTTTATGCCTGAGCTGGGAGACGAGGTCATTATAGGCTTTATTAATGCAGATCCGCGCTCGGCCATTATCCTCGGCTCACTCTACAGCGCCACCAACAAACCGCCCGCTGTGGTAGATGAGGTCAACTCGACCAAGATATTCACTTCCAAAAGCAAGCTAACGCTCAGCTTCAACGACAAGGACCAAGAGATTATTATCAAAACACCTGGCGAACGCACTATCAGGATATCAGACAAAGACAGCACTATCGAGATTATCAATGGGGAGGCCAACAAGGTTATACTGGGGGAGAAAAATGTGGATATCTTTAGCAAGCAGGACATCACCCTGGATGCGAACCGCGCTATTAACCTAAAGGCAGGCGATAGTATAACCCTTAAAGCAAGCAATGCGGTGAATATTGGTGGCAGCAATGTATCTGTGAATGCGGACATGAAGGCCTCCATATCCGGCAAAAGCAGCGCTGAGCTCAACTCTAATGCCACCACCATAGTGAAAGGGACGATGGTAAGAATTAATTAATTCCTTGGTGCACGCCTTTGACAGAGCAGCAATTATGGTTGAACTTTGGGAACAAAAGATAACTTCTTTGCGCTGGTAGTCATTCCGTTAAGAAAAGAAAATCTTATGCAGACCTCCCCTAAAACTTTACTGCAAAATATACTGTTCTTGGATATAGAAACGGTCTCTTGTGTGGAGCACTACGAGGAAATGGCGGGCCCGTTCAAACCGCTTTGGGACAAAAAGGCGAAGGCTATTGGGAAAAAGGATGAGGAAGACGTTAGTGACTTTTTCTTCGAGAGGGCAGCAATCTATGCAGAATATGGCAAGGTGATTGTCATTGGCCTCGGCTTTGTTGTGTTTGATGAAAACGATAGGCCGACGCTGCGTGTGAAGGCGTTGCAGGGGCATGATGAAAGGGCGGTGTTGCAGACGTTTGGGGAGATGCTGGAGCGGGATTTTCCGCAGAAAGATTTGCGGCTATGTGCACACAACGGCAAGGAGTTTGACTTCCCTTATTTGTGCCGAAGAATGTTGGTGCATGGCATTCCACTACCCAATGTGCTGAATGTCGCGGGCAAGAAGCCTTGGGAGGTAGCGCATATAGATACCATGGAGCTTTGGAAGTTTGGGGACAGAAAGAGCTTTACTTCGCTGCATCTGCTGGCTACACTGTTTGGCATTACCTCTAGCAAGGAGCTGATGGCGGGGAGCGATGTGAACCACTACTATTACAAGAAGCATGACTTGGCCGCCATCTCAGCGTATTGCCTGCAAGATGTGGTGGTGCTGGTGCAGATCTTTCTCAAGATGCATTGCTGCTCCACAATTCCCCAAGAAGCTATTGTGTTTGCTTCAACTAGCTGAAGCAGAGACCGCAACCAAGGGCCCTAGCCCAGGAATGCTGCAAGTAGTGCGTTGAAGGTCTGCGGATGCTCCATCATGGGTGCATGGCAACACTTATCTATAAACCGTAACTTGGAATTAGGCAGCAACGCGTGGAACTCATGCGCCACCAGCGGCGGTGTAATGGTATCATTCAGCCCCCAAATAAGCAGCGTGCTCGTTTGTATGCTGGGAAGTTCGTGGGCCAGGTTATTCCGCTGGGCAGACTTGGCAATGGCCACCACCCGTATGGCCTTGGCCATGTTGCTGGTTACAGCAAATACCTCATCTACATACGCTTTAGGTACCGTTTTAGGATCAAAAAAGGTGTAGCCAACCCGCTCGGCAACGTAATCATAATTACTCCGCCTAGGGAAAGACCCCCCCATCGTGTTTTCAAATAAGCCTGAGCTGCCAGTAAGCACCAATTTCTGCACATGCTCCGGAGAGTTGCGTGTATAGAGCAAGGCCACATGCCCACCGAGGGAATTGCCAATAAGCGTGAATTTCTCCAGCCCCTTCAGCTGAATAAAAGCTGTTAAGTAGGCCAACAGCCCCTCCAGATTCGCCTGCCGCACAGCCATTTCGTAGATGGGTAGCATGGGGATAATTACACGATACTGCTTAGAGAACGCTGCCACCACATGCTCCCAGTTGCTCAAAGCGCCAAAGAGACCATGCACCAGCAAAAGCACCTCGCCTTCGCCTTCTTCTATGTACCTAAAATCTTGCTCTTCTTGTAGGGTTAGCTGCATGGTAGATATTTCTGTCTCTTGCTCGGCGCTTCTTTACTCTTCTTTCTGCCCCATATTTTTCTTACAGAACGCCACCACATGGTTCACTGCCTGGCGGTGCGAAAATATACGCGGATGCCCGGGCACATTGGCCACACCATGGTCAGCAGCTATTTCCCTTTCTTCTGCTTGGTGCCATAGTGGGATTGGCAAACACTCCTTCTCAGTGCCCAAAAGATTGTCACTCTCCTTGCCCCTGCCTCCCCCTATAATATCCTTGGTACCTTGCTTGCCAAAAGGGAAGCTAGCAAAACAATCCGGAGCAGGGCTACTGGCGGTGAGGTTCAAGAAAGGAAGCTTTTGGGCCGCCATCTGTTCATACACATCCTCTTGGCTACGCAAGAGGCTACTACCAGGCTCCATATCTGCCACACCGGCACAGCAGCAGCAACCACAAAGCTTGAAGGACGGCCACACACAGCCGGGAACACAGCAAGCAAGCAAACGTGCAGCGATGCCCTTGGGTGTACAGCAAGGTTGTTCATACGCCATAGCCTTCATGGTGGAGTAAGAGGAGAGCGGTTCCATCATAGCAGCCCCTTGCAGCGGAGCCGCCATGGTAACAATTCCTTTTATGTTATACCGTTCATGAAACAACTCCCAAAATGAAACAGCCACCAACCCGCCTTGGCTATGTGCACACAGCACCACCTCATCGTCCTTGCCAAGAACAGTACGTAGCCGCTCTTCAGCCGCCTCTGCTTGCTTGCGTGTTGCTCCCAACCCCAAATGGACATTGCGCGTTTGCATGCAGTAGCCATCCAGCTTGGCACAAAGCCCCTGGTGCTCTCGGGCCGCTTGGGGCGATGCATCTATGCAGGTAACATCCTCTTGGCTCAGTGCGCTATTAACGCGCGAAAAACAGCTCGTCTCCCCATGCATACCCAAGAAAGTAACCACTACTTTCCTCTTCGCATTGCTAGTGGAGGCCTCTTTTTCTTCTTCGCCCACCATTTGTAGCCCACCACCATGCTGGCTGCAGCTGGTGCCCCAAAGGCATAAGAGCAAGAGGATGGTGCAAAAGAAAAAACGTGTAGTATGGGATAATAATTTGCGCATGGCAGGTGGGGGTTTAGCATTGGATGAGAAGACCACAAAGTTACGGAAAAGCGTCGGCTAATGACCTATGGCTGTGAAGCAAAACTTTCTATAGGGGCTGATTGGGCGCTGCCATATATTTTTCAGATGAGTGATGGTCGGTCCAGTTTGAGAATTTGGGAATAACGGTAAAAAAACGCAGAAGCACCGCCAAAAGGCACAAACACGCTCCGCAATTTTATACGGCCCATTTATCAGCGTCCCAAACGCTCCGATTGCCCTGCTCGTTTATGCCAATTGTCTTTGTAGATATCATTGATTTTGGTGCCCTCGATCAAAAGCAGGTTTTCAGCATTGCTCGTCTCTGCAGATTTGCTCCAGTTGAAAGAACCGGTAAGCACATATTCATCGTCGATGATCATGACCTTATTGTGGGCAATGCCCGGAACTTTATCTATGGCTACAGCGATGCCCTCCGCTGCTACGCGGTGCACTTGGGTGCCCTTGGAAGTACGTTGGGATTTATCAACCAGAATACTGACTGTAATGCCTCTTTTGTGCGCCGCAATTAAGGCATTGGCAATGGGGATGGAAGTAAAAGAGTAAGCCTGCACCAAAATAGATTTTTGCGCTTTCTCTATGGCTGCCTCTACAAATTGTATGCATTGCCCGCCTGGACTAAAGCGCACTTGTATAACGGCTTGAAAAGATGAGCGTGCGGCCTCCTCGGGATAGCGGTAAACAGCAGCTTCGTAACCACACCCCCACCCCACAAGCAGCGCAAAGAAGATAGCGGGCTTCTGCATCACTGTTTTTACCGTGCGTTTGGGCTTATTCGGCCTACGGGTGTTTGGCATGGTTGCTCTTAAAAAGAAATAGTTGTTGGTTAGGAAGCGCTCAACTTACTTGTGAGATGAGGGAACAAGCACACTAATCAGTTAGCAAACACTTCACGCAATCTACAATAGGGTACTCCTTCCGCTGCAGTCTGATGACTTGTTCGAAATAGCGTAATATCTTCCCGTAAGCGTCGATGTATGCTTTTCCATCCATAAAGATGGCTATGTGGTTGTAATCGACCGAAATAGCGCATGCCCTTCCAGTGTTGTTAACTGGATAAACAGATTCGTTGAGGTAGTTATATGAAAACCGGAAACACCTATTTTTTTTTGTTTCCGCTAATTCAATAAGCTTGTCATACGTCTTTGCCTTTCTTACCTCCTCAATATCCTCCTTATTATATTGATCCAGTTGCCCTGCATACATTTCCCACTGCGCAGTGATAAACTCCGGCAATTTGGGTTCGAGCACTGCCGGCTTAATGGTCCACATATGGTATTTAGGATCCTCTACATAATCATAATGCGCCATTTTGACCTCACCGTTCATGCACTGCTCGAGCTCCTTAACGGTAAGCTGATATTTTTCTGATGCTGACTTCTCAATAATTATTTCTTGTGCTATTCCTGTAACTAAATATGCGCCCATTACACTCAGATTTAAGTAATTTATTGGTTGACTACACGCAATTTTTAAACCGCCCTAGGCTGGAAAAAAGTTGATAACGGTTAGCCTGCAGCAATTATTTTTTCTACTTCTTCAATAGACATTTTTGCGCCCTTAGCAATAAGCGCTTTGGCTATGCCCATTGCGTGCATTCCCAGAATCATCTCCCGTTTTCCCTCTGCTTTGCCTTCTGCTTTGCCTTCTGCTTTGCCTTCTGCTTTGCCTTCTGCTTTGCCTTCTGCTTTGTTCTTACGTTCTAGCTTTGCTTCGTACTCTGCTATATCAATTTCAGTCTGCGCATGGCTCCTATCACGACTTAGTTGATCTTGAAAAGCCTCATACTCTCTGCGTTCTTCTGGGCTTAGCTTAAGTGTATCCAGCACCTTCACAGCCTTTTTTAAACCTTGGGACTTAAAGTCTCCTTTTACGCACTCAGTTTGGAAAAAATATACCCATTCATCAAAAACATCACACACCTTTTTGTTAAACCTATTCACGAAGATATAATGCTCTTCTGGGTGGATCTCATATGCATGTTTCTTGCCGCCATGTGCTTGAGATGCAATAGGGGTAAACGTTAGTTCGTCATTATGATGACGCCCTCGGATATGCTTTTCGCTCGAATAAATATAATCTTTGCCTCTGCCACCTACACTACAGAAGATGACGGATACAGATATTATCCTTTGGATCCCCAGGTACTGTCCTCCCTCTTTCAAGTTCTCTATCACAGCTTTGCAGGAGTTTGCCAAGACCCTATCCAAATAGTCCAGCTCTCGCCGTGCCTGAAACTCCACAATGATCTGCTCGCCCTTGTTAGTCTTCACGCGCATATCCACCCGCGTCTGCTTATCGTCTTTACATGTCTTATTAGTCTCACTCTCTAACATTTCTTCGATGATGATTTTCTCCCCAAGTAAGTCCGTCAAGAAATCCTCTACAATCTCAAAGTTTGCCCGCTTTCTAAGCATATGTTTCAGCGCCCAGTCGAAACAGATTAGTCTTTTTTCTTCTGCCATGGTGTTGGTTGTTTTTAAGTTTAAATTTGGTGTGAAGTTAGTGCCTGTTTCGTATAAGCACTGTGGAGCCATGCTGCGGATAGCCAATGCTTTTTGGGTAGTGGCCCAATCGTAAGTGAAGGGCAGACTCCATCCAAGTAAACTTTCGAGTAAATTACCTGCCAAAGGTCAGTTAAAAGATAAACTTGCACTACCTATCAGCCTAAAGAAAACACGGAAGCACTTCCAAAAGGGCCACTACCGCTTTTTGTAGGCTTCCCTTATCCTTTATACTTCATTTCGCAAGAAGGCCATTGCAGCACTACCTCAATTTCTCTTTTAAATACTGCGCCGTATGGCCTTCTTTTAGCTCCTTCATCTCCTCCGGCGTACCGCTAAAGACCAGCTCACCGCCCCGCTCGCCGCCCTCTGGGCCTAGGTCGATGATCCAGTCTGCGCACTTGATTACTTCCATGTTGTGTTCAATAACGATGACAGAGTTGCCTTCTTTAATGAGGGCATAGATGGCCTTAAGTAACTTATTGATGTCGTGGATGTGCAGCCCGGTGGTAGGTTCATCAAAGATAAAGAGCGTATGCTCGCGTCGGTTATCCTTCACCAGATAGGAGGCAAGCTTAACGCGCTGCGCCTCTCCACCGCTAAGTGAGTTGGAAGATTGACCAAGCTGAATGTAGCCCAAGCCTACTTCCTTAAGCGGCAGCAGTTTTTCAACCACATAACTTTCGTCGGCAAAGAAGCCGAGCGCATCATCCACCGTCATCACTAGCACCTCATCAATGCTTTTGTCCCTGTATGTTACTTCTCGTATCTCTTCTTTAAAGCGCTTGCCGCCACAGCTCTCGCAGGGCAAAAAGACATCGGCCATAAACTGCATCTCTATCTGCGTTTCTCCCTCTCCATTACATTCTTCACAGCAGCCCCAGTGCACGTTAAAGGAAAAGTGACCTGCATAATAGCCCCGCTCCCGCGCCAGGGGTTGCCTGGCAAACAGATTACGGATGGGTTCATAAGCGCCTACATAGCTAATGGGGTTGGAGCGAGAGGATTGCCCAATCGGGTTTTGGTCTACAAAGTCAACGTGTGTAATCTTGTCCAGGTCTCCTGATAGCCCGCCAAACTTGCCAGGCCCATTCTCGCTATACAACTTTAGATGCTTCCTGAGCGCTGGGTAGAGAATGTCTTTGATGAGGGTTGATTTTCCTGAGCCGCTTACACCGGTTACTACGGTAAGTACGCCTAGGGGTATGGTAACGTCGATGTGCTTCAGGTTATTTTCGTGTGCTTGCTGAATAAGCAGTTTATGTTTCCAGCTCCTGCGCTTGGTGGGGACAGCGATGGTGGCCAGGCCATTCATATAGCGGGCTGTGTGGCCTTTCTTGCACTTTGTCAATGCCTCCCAATCCCCTTGAAAGATGAGCTCTCCTCCACCAGAGCCTGCCTCTGGGCCTATATCAATCAGTTGGTCCGCAGCACGCATCACCATCTCTTCGTGCTCTACCACGATAACGGTGTTGCCTAGATGCTTTAGGGCAATAAGAATATCGGTAAGCCTGCGTGTGTCCCTAGGATGTAGCCCAACCGTGGGTTCATCCAGAATGTACATCGTACCCACCAGCGTGCTGCCTAGCGAAGTGGCCAACTTGATTCTTTGGTACTCTCCCCCAGATAGTGTAGCTGCCTGCCTATTCAACGTAAGGTAGCCCAACCCTACCTGTTCCAAATAGCCAAGTCTATCCCTAATTTCTCGCAAAAGCCTTGCTGCAATGGCCTGTTGGTGCGGGTCAACCGTTAGCTTGTCAAAGAACTGTGTTAAGTACTCCACCGGCATGAGCAAAAGTTCCATAATGGAGTGGTCTCCTACCTTAACGTAAGCAGCATCCTTCCTTATTCTTGTTCCCTTACAGGCTTGGCAAGTGATAGGTCCTTTGTAACGCGACAAAAGCACACCATGCTGATAGCTATAAATATCGTCGCTCAGTTCTTGGAAAAAAGCATAGATCCCTCTAAAAGTTCGGTGGCCATGCCACAAAATGCCCTTCTGTTCGTCAGACAATTTATTGTAGGCCTTGTGCAGTGGGAAGTTGATCCGTTTGGCTTCTACAGTAAGCAAAGGCTTCAGCCAACTTTGTTTGTTTTTGGGCTTCCAAGGCAAGATGGCGCCTTCTACCACAGATAGCTGCTGGTTGGGAATTACCTTCTCTTGATCAATGCCGATCACCTGCCCCTTCCCTTCGCACGCTTTGCAGATGCCGTATGGATTGTTGAAGCTAAAGAGATTTACAGACGGCTCCTCAAACGTAATGCCGTCTAATTCAAATCTGTCTGAAAAAACTTTTTGCCCCTTGCCAACCACCTCAACCAGGCAGCTCCCTTCGCCCTCAAAAAAAGTCGTCTGCACAGAGTCTGCTATCCTAAACTGATTGTCTTCATCCTCTTTATCCACCACAAC
>CAJQOF010000025.1 GCA_905479855.1 uncultured Cytophagales bacterium | reverse complement strand
CACTAAATGTGAACACAGACCTCAGTTATTTTGAGCAGATTGTCCCTTGTGGCCTACAAGGCAAAAAGGCAACCTCTATGGCGCAATGTTTGGGGGGGGAACAGGAGATGGCTGCCGTTGCACAAGAGCTAGTGCGGCATATGGTGCGCCTTTTTGAGATGGAGGAGGAGCAAGGCGCTAGCCTTGCCGCTACAAGCTAAGCAAATGCCTACTAGCACAAGGTTAATTCGTCACCTCAATTTCTTCGCCGTGCTTATTAATGAATTTAAACTCGGTAACACCGAGCGAGGAATCTTCTAGCAGGGTTACCCACTTTCTGTACTGCACAAACCACTTCAGCCGTTTGGATAAAAAGCCTAGGGAGAAATAAGCGTATAAATAGGGGTGCAAGAAAAGTGTTATTTTTTGCTCATTCTGATTCTCTAGCACCAGTTGTAGGCTTCTTTCAATTTGTTCAGCGACCCCAATAGAGGCATCTATCTTTCCTGTTCCACCACAAGAGGGGCATTGTTCTTGGGTGATAACGTTCATCTCTGGCCTTACGCGCTGACGCGTAAGTTGCATAACACCAATCTTATTAAGCGGAAGTACAGTGGTTTTAGAGCGATCTTCCTTCAAGGAATCTTTCATGCTTTGGTAGAGCGCACGCTTATGCTCAGGGTTCCTCATATCGATGAAGTCCACAGAAACAATGCCCCCCATATCCCGCAGCCTGAGTTGGCGCGCCACCTCTTTGGCAGCAGCTAGGTTGACCTTGAGGACCAAATCCTCCTGGTCATCCTCCGTTCCCGTAGTTTTATTCCCGCTATTTACATCCACCACATGCATGGCTTCTGTATGCTCAATAATCACATAGCCCCCACCTTCCAAATTCACTGTCTGGCCAAAGGAGACCTTCAATTGCTTTTCTATGCCAAAGTTCTCAAATATTTTTGTTTTGCCTTGGTAGTGTCTAACAATCTTCTCTTTCTCAGGGGCAATCTTTTTGATGTACTCCTTTATTTCATGGTAGGTCTCCTTGTCATCCACAACAATATTGTCGAAAGACTCATTAAGCATGTCCCTTAGGATAGAAGAAGCGCGATTCATCTCGCCTATGATCTTGTCCTTAGGGATGGCTGTTTTCAGCTTGCTAACGCCCTCTTCCCATTTCTCTACCAAACCTCTCAGGTCTTGGTCTAGCTTAGAGGCCTCTCTTCCCTCGGCAGCCGTTCGCACAATAACGCCAAAGTTTTTGGGCTTTATGGAAGTAATCAACCGCATAAGCCTGTTCCGCTCTTCGCTGCTAGCAATCTTTTTAGAAAGGTTGACCGTGTCAATGAAGGGAACAAGAATCATGTACCTGCCCGCAATAGAAAGCTCGGCAGATAGGCGGGGGCCTTTGGTGGAGATAGGTTCTTTAACAACCTGCACAAGGATATGCTGGTTTCTAGTAAGTACCTCAGAAATCTTTCCTAGCTTACCGATCTCTGGCTCAAGGATGATCTGCCCAAGCGTTAGAACGGGATTGGCGCTTTTTTTGACCTGAGAGACAAACTTATTGAGGGATTTGAATTGCGAACCGAGGTCGGAATAATGCAAAAAAGCATCCTTCTTGTAGCCGATGTCCACAAAACTAGCGTTAAGGGTAGGGGTAATCTTTTTGAGAACGCCTAGATAGATATCGCCAACCGTAAAGCTGCTGTCTTTTTTGTCTATATGGTACTCTATGAGCCCCCCGTCTTTCAGAAGCGCTATTCGAAAGCCACTTTCTGTGGCATTAATAACTAATTCGTTAGCCAATCTTTCACGTGTTACGTTTAACTGAAATAAGCGGACTGCTGGAAACAGTGTAGGGGACTCACAAAAACCAAAGCAAAGACCAATGCGGCCTCTACTTATTCTTGTGTCTATTTAATCTTAAACGCTTTTTGCGTTTATGGGTCGCTATTTTATGTCTTTTTCTTTTCTTTCCACAAGGCATACTGGTAGATATTTTTAAGTGATTCTGGTGTGGTGTTGCTAAATTCTTTTCTTTGGCAACTTTTGGTGAACCCCGATTTCCTCTCTAAAGCCGCTTTGCTCGCTAAAGCAAGAGTGCTCGCACCGTGCGAAGTTAATACTTTTTTCTGAACTTTCCCTTGCTGCCGTAATTCTCTATACTTCCTCCTCTAGGACTTCTACCTCATTCTTCTTCTTAGCCACTAGAAGCGGTTTCTTTTCACCACCAGGCCGCTTCCCTATCATTTTTTCCAAGTCTCCTTTGAATACCACCTCCTTTTCCAGCAGCGCCTGCGCCACCAGCTCTAGCTCCTTCTCTTTGGTCTGCAACAACTTTTTGGCACGCTTGTAGGCCTCGTCCACAATGGTGCGCACCTCCTCGTCAATGGTTTGGGCTGTAGCTTCCGAGTAAGGCTTGGTAAAGCTATACTCGTCCTTTTTGGGATCATGGAAAGAAATATGGCCCACCTTGTCGTTCATGCCGTAGATGCCCACAATGCTATAGGCCACCTTGGTCACCTTCTCTAGGTCACTGAGGGCTCCGGTAGATATCTTGCCAAAGATGATCTCTTCTGCTGCCCTGCCGCCCAGTGACATGCAGAGCTCATCCAATAGCTGCTCTGTTTGGTACAAGAACTGCTCCTTGGGCAAATATTGCGCATAGCCCAAGGTGGCCACCCCTCTGGGCACAATACTCACCTTAACGAGTGGATGTGCATGCTCCAGGAACCAGCCTGCCACAGCATGCCCTGCTTCATGGTAAGCCACAATTTCTTTCTCTTCGGGGGATATAATCTTGTTCTTCTTCTCCAACCCACCAATCACCCGATCAATGGCATCCTGGAAATCAGCCATATCCACCCGCTTCTTGTTCTTCCTAGCAGCAATCAGCGCAGCTTCATTACATACATTGGAGAGCTCTGCCCCAGCAAAGCCAGGTGTTTGCGACGCTATTTTAGCGGTATCTATCTCATTGGCTAGTTTTAGCGCCTTGATGTGCACCTTTAGAATTGCCTCCCTGTCCGTAATATCCGGCTTATCAATGCTGATCTGTCGGTCAAAGCGGCCAGGCCGCAAAAGCGCCTGGTCAAGTACATCGGGCCGGTTGGTAGCCGCCAGAATGATGATGCCCGAGTCTGTACCAAAGCCATCCATCTCTACCAGTAGTGAATTCAGGGTGTTCTCCCTTTCATCGTTGCCAGCCATCTGCCCCTTCCCTCTTGATCTACCCACCGCGTCTATCTCATCGATGAAGATGATACAGGGGGCCTTTTCTTTGGCTTTCTTGAAGAGGTCTCTCACACGCGCTGCGCCTATACCAACAAACATTTCCACAAAATCTGACCCTGACAAAGAGAAGAAGGGCACGCCTGCCTCTCCTGCCACTGCCTTGGCCAACAAAGTTTTCCCAGTTCCCGGGGGGCCTATCAGCAAAGCCCCTTTGGGTATCTTCCCCCCCAGTTTGGTGAACTTCTCGGGGCTCTTTAAAAATTCCACCAGCTCCATCACCTCTTCTTTGGCCTCTTGCAGCCCCGCAATGTCTTTGAAGGTGGTTTTTACGCCTTTTTCTGCATCAAAGAGGGAAGCTTTAGATTTACCAATGTTGAACATATGCGCCGCTGGCCCCCCCCCTGGCACCTTACGCATCATCATCCAAAACCCAAAAATGAGAAAGAGCAAAAACCCCCACTGCACCAAAAAGTCCGTAATATCATAGCGGTCCTTGGTGGTGTAGCCAATTCTTATTTCCGGTTCCATTTTCGCCTCTATCCCCCTGAAGTTTTTATTGAAAACCTGCGAGGAAGGTGTTTGAAAGGTATAGATCGGTTTATCCTTGCCTGGCGAATACTTGCGTTTTTCCAACTCCTGCTTATAGGGCGCTTTTGCTAACGTCTCTTCCTTTAGTGTAATCTCAACGAGATGCTTATTGGCCACAAACACCACTTCTTCAACTTCTCCTGTGAGCATCATGCATTCAAATTTGTGCTCCGAAATAGGAATGATGAATTGCTTTTTTTCTAGATAGAGCAGCCCTAGGAGTAGTACCAGGAGCGCGGTGATGGCTAAAGATTGAAAATTAAGGTTGGGAAAATTGGGGATGGTAGGTGATTTTTTCTTTTTTATGCGCTTGCTCATTGGTTGGCCTTTTAAAATTTGGTGTATGTGGGTTGGGCGATGAAAGGGAATAATAGAACAAGAAGCAACAAAGCGGAACACGCAATATACGCTATTGCGCACTATCTTGCCACTGTGCGCAACACGTCTATCACCAAACCGCCTTACCATGAAATCTATCGACTCAGACAAAAGTAGGCAATTGCCTTATACTCCCCCAGGCAATACTCAGTTTGTGGGGCAAAACATTATCTACGAGCCTACCTGTGGCTCTACCAACAGCCTTGCCAAGCAATACCTTGCGCAAGAACACCTGCCAGAAGGCAGCGTGATCATTACAGACCACCAATACCAAGGTAAGGGGCAGCATGGCAGCGTATGGCATAGCGAACCGCACAAGAACCTGACTTTTTCCCTCGTGCTCTACCCCTCCTTCTTGGCTGCGCCAGAGAGCTTTGCGCTCAATATCATTACCTCCCTGGCTATCTATCAGGCATTATCTACCCATGTGCCAAGCGGACTAAAGATTAAGTGGCCCAACGATATCTACTGCCAGGGCCAGAAGTTGGGGGGGGTGTTGATTGAGAATGTAATTCGGGAGGGCAAGATCAAAGCATCGGTGATTGGCATTGGTTTAAACATCAACCAAACTGAGTTATCCGTAGTCTCTGACTACGGATCCAAAACGCCGCTATCCGTAGTTTGTAACTACGGCCCCAACCCTACTTCTCTAGCACTCCTTCTCGCGCGTTCTTTCGACCTCCCTTTATTGCTGAAAGCGCTACTCCTCGCCATAGAGTCTACCTATCTGCAAGCCCAAGCGCAAGCCATTGCTCCCCTAGAAAAAGCCTATCTACAGCACATGTACCGCATCCATGAGC
>CAJQOF010000024.1 GCA_905479855.1 uncultured Cytophagales bacterium | reverse complement strand
GCCCTGGAGCAGTTGGAGGAATATGCTGATAAAAAGCAGCCCATCACAGAAAAAGTAGTACAAACCCTACACGCTTTGGTCATGGGTAAGGGCCGTACGCGTGTGAAACCTACGGGCTATCGCACTGGGCAGAACGCGATTTATGAAAGTGGCACAAAGACTATTATTTACATGCCGCCAAAACATGAAGATGTTCCCGAGCTGATGCGGCAACTAGTAGCGTTTATCCATGAAAATGACGCCTTGCCCTCTCCCATTCTAGCAGCCATTGTCCATTATCAGTTGGCCACCATTCATCCCTATTTCGATGGCAATGGCCGGACAGCAAGATTGCTAACAACGCTGATATTGCACTTGGGGGGGTATGGTTTAAAGGGGCTCTACTCGCTCGAAGAATACTATGCCAAGAATTTACAGGACTACTATAATGCCATTGGCGTTGGCCCATCCCACAATTACTATTGTGGGCGGGTGGAAAGTGACATTACTGGATGGATAGCCTACTTTACCCAGGGCATGGCCATTGCTTTCGAGAAAGTTGTTGGCCAAATGGTGAAAGCGCAAAAAGAGGGCAAGAAGGACCATTCAAAGCTGCTGCGGACACTAGATCCCAAACAACGCAAGGTCTTGAAGCTCTTCAAAGATTATGCAACGGTAACAAGCCAGCAAATAGGGAACTTGTTTGGTTTTCAGCCCCGTACCAATGCCGCCCTCTGCAAGAAGTGGGTAGAAGCGGGCTTTCTGGCGATTGTTGACCCAGCATTTAAGTCGAGGAAATACCAACTTGCCGATAAGTTTTCTCTGTTATTAGACCTTTAAGAGGAGTATTGCCCACATTAGGGAGTATATTCGCGCCGTTTGGTACAACCAAGCTTATAAGTAGTGGAACACCAAGCAGAACGCCACTGATAAGCAGAACGCCACTCATAAGTTGATAATTAATAATTAATCACTGCTAACCGATCATTTATTCTCTATGCTAACAGAAAAGAAATACCTTACCCCCCGAGAAATAGTAGAAGCCCTGGACAAATACATCGTTGGGCAGCAGAAAGCCAAGCGCAATGTAGCCATTGCCCTGCGGAATAGATGGCGGCGCATGCACGTAGCCTCAGCCATACAGGGAGACATTATACCCAACAATATCCTGATGATTGGGGCCACTGGTGTGGGGAAAACAGAGATTGCACGGCGGTTGGCCAAGTTAGCAGATGCCCCTTTTGTAAAGGTGGAAGCCTCTAAGTTCACCGAAGTAGGCTACGTAGGCCGCGATGTAGAAAGCATGGTGCGCGACCTGGTTGCCCAGGCCATTAATATGGTAAAAGAAGCCAAGGAAGAGGAAGTAAAGGACAAGGCCGCCGAGGTGGTGGAGGATATTATTCTTGATGCACTTATTCCAGCCATGGAGCCATTGGCAGCTGCCAATGGAGAGGGCAAGGAGCTACCAGATGAGGCCGCTGTTGAGCTGAATGTGAAAACGCGTGAGCGCTTTAGAGCCAAAATAAAAAGTGGGGAATTGGACGAAAGGATTGTGGAGGTGAATGTGAACCGACCGGATGGTAACATGGGGGTGAGCATGATTGGAGGGGGGGGGATGATGGACGAGAGCATGATGATGGGGCTGCAAGATATGTTGGGCAACATGGTGCCTAAAAAGAGCCAAAAAAGAAAGTTAACCATTGACGAGGCCAAGAAATTGTTGCTGCCAGAAGAAGCTGCTAAGCTCATTGATATGGATGCCGTGAAAGAAGAGGCGCTGAAGAAGGCCCAGAATACAGGGATTATTTTTATTGATGAATTCGACAAAATAGCCGCCAAGTCTGGGAAAGAAGGCGGGCCAGATGTAAGCAGAGAGGGCGTGCAGCGGGATTTGTTGCCGATTGTGGAGGGTAGCGCTGTCAGCACCAAGTATGGCACTGTGCATACCGACCACATCTTGTTCATTGCTGCGGGGGCCTTCCATGTGGCCAAACCTTCTGACCTAATTCCTGAGCTACAAGGCCGCTTCCCCATCCGTGTGGAGCTTGATAAACTTACCAGAGAGGACTTTATCCGTATTTTGCAAGAGCCCAAGAATGCCTTAACAAAACAATACACCGCACTATTTGAGGCAGAGGAGGTGACTGTAACTTTTGAAGACGCAGCCGTGGAAGAGATTGCGACCATGGCTTTTCAGATCAACGAAGACCTCGAGAACATCGGCGCACGAAGGCTCCACACCGTGATGAGTCACCTGCTCAACGATTATTTGTTTGATGTGCCAGACAAGATTAAGGCCAAGGCAGTAATTGTCATTACCAAAGACCTTGTAACAACCCGCCTCGCGGATGTAGCCAAGAGCAAAGACTTGAGTGAGTACATTCTCTGATCGCTCTTTGCGCCCCGTTCTAGCCCCCCACGAAGCAGCCATGATGGAGCTTGCCTGGCGCGCTTCTATCATTTCAACTGCCGGCTGCCACTCCTCTCCTTTTTTAGGAAGCTGCGTAGCCGCAACGCAGGAGCTGGCACAACGGTGTGGCAGGCAAACGGGGCGACGGAATCGCCGCCCATAGCCACCCCTGTCATCCTGAGCAGTGCGAAGGATCTCACACAACGGTGCGGAAGGCGAACGGGGCGACGGAATCGCCGGCCATAGCCACCCCTGTCATCCTGAGCAGCGCGAAGGATCCCACACAACGGTGCTGCGGGAGACAAACGGGGCAACGAAATCGTCGCCCATAGCCACCCCTGTCATTCTGAGCAGCGCGAAAGGAGCTCACACAACGGTGCGGAAGGCGAACGGGGCGACGGAATCGCCGGCCATAGCCCCCCCCTTTCATCCTGAGTGAAACGAAGGAGCTCACACAACGGTGCTGCAGAAGAAAAACGGGGCGACGAAATCGCCGGCCATAGCCCATCCTTGCAGGAGCTCACACAACGGTGCAGCAGCAATGGTGCGTGATTCGCTACGCGAATCACGCACAGTTTTGTCATCCTGAGTGAAACGAAGGATCCTAGCCGGATTGTCTACAATCTTTCCCCAGGAAGTTTTGTCATCCTGCGTGCAACGAAGGATCTCACCCATTGCACCGCTCAACATGACAAATCTGTGCAGACAATGACAGAAAGGCAACCCCTCTTGCTGCCGTTCCCACGCTGTTGATTGCCCAAAAGCAAGCAGCGCCACCCTCTTCTTTTACACAATCTCCCACCCTTTGGGAGCACCCCCCTCCTAAAACAGCAGGAATATCCCCCCTCCCTACAGAAATTTTTGTGGCGGCTATTCCCCCTAGCAAGTGGCCTAGCCAACTTTCTTCCCGCATCCCCCATGTTTTTTAAGCGAAAGGTTGCCAGATTAGAATACTTATCTAATATTTGGGAAAAGTAGGCGGTGAGTTTCCCGAGCGGTGTTGGCAATGTTAACCCATAAACCATAAAAGCGTGCACAATCTCTTGGAAAAAACAAAAGTAAAACGTGTTCAAAAATTAGAGCCCCACCAATAAGGGCACCAATTCATCGCCACTATTCTCCTCTGTAGCCTGCTGCTGCAGAGCTGTGGC
>CAJQOF010000023.1 GCA_905479855.1 uncultured Cytophagales bacterium | reverse complement strand
GTAAAGCCCTACTACTCATCTTCTCCACCAAGTCAGCCAACACGGTGCCCACATTGTCCAGAAACCCCACGCGCTTATAATATTTAACCAAATCCAAGGCAGTAACCTCCGGCGTAGAGACGGCGATATAGCCAGTGCGTACAGCCATTCTCTGGGTGGGCAATTTACCAATGGAGCTCCCCGTAAAAAAGGCTATCTCCAGGCCTCGGATGGTCATCTTTTTCTTAACCCCTTCTACCACTATGTGATATTCTTGCGGACGATGATGGCCTGCACCATGCAATTCCGCTGCTGATAATAGCCCAACGTAGTAGGGAAGCATTAGGTGCGCCATGAGTGGCCCGATAAACTGCTCTGCTGGTATAATGCCCCATTCGCGGTATTTTGGAGGCACAATAATAAAGAAGTTGGATTTGGCGGAGGCCAGCATCTTTTTCCTTACCAGATAGTTTGCAGCTGCCTTGAACGCCACTGAGCCGATGCCTAAGGTCTTTAAAGCATCTTCCTTGGCAAAGCAAAGTGTGCCCTCCTTTTGTAGTTTTTCTATATAATCTTCCAAATGCATGGGCGACAAGGTACAACAAATGATTCCCTTAAAGTATAAAAAAATGGGTAGTGGCCTAATCGTAAGTGAAGGGCGGACTCCATCCAAGTAAACTTTCGAGTAAATTACCTGCCAAAGGTCAGTTAAAAGAAAAACTTGCACTACCTATCAGCCTAAAGAAAACACGGAAGCACTTCCAAAAGGGCCACTACCATTTACCGAAAGTATAAACAAAGTACTGCTTTTAGTAGATGATTTGTTAAAAATATAGCGCAAGAATAGCATGCCTTTTTCGTTCCGCAGTTCCTTTGAGCTTGCTTTTAGGAACTGCTAGCAACAGAAAATTATTGGCGGAAAGCAGCGAAAATCGACGGTTTGTGCCAATAATTTTCTTTTTGGGGCCTTTTTGGGAAGCCATGCCATTCCCTTTACAAAGGAACGCTGTAGGCCTATTCTAGAGGTGCACGAATAATCATAGGAGCCATACGCTCACGCACACCCAAGAGGGGGGCTGCTTTGGGGAAAAGCGTTGGGCCGCATGAGCAAAGGAGAGGAAGGGTGCTTAACATACTTGCGGTAACCTAAAGAATAGTTATGGTGTAACTTTGTGGCCCAAGCTAACGAAAAAGGTGGAGGCCCCCACGCGGCTGCTCAATGCTGTACCATGAAGATATCACTCAACTGGCTCAAAGATTACATACAACTCCCAGAAAACCCCGAGGAGGTGGCCCGGCTGCTCACGCAAAGCGGCTTAGAAGTCTCGGGCATTGCAACCTTTGAGCCTATTAAAGGAGGGCTGAGAGGCTTGGTCATTGGCGAAGTAATCACCTGCGAAAAACACCCCAATGCAGACCAACTCAAGGTAACCTTGGTAGACATAGGCCAAGCAGCACACTTGCCCATTGTCTGTGGCGCGCCCAATGTAGCAGCGGGGCAAAAGGTGGTGGTAGCGCCGGTAGCCGCGCAGCTGTACGACCATGATGGCACATTGTTCAAGATTAAGAAAGCTAAAATTCGCGGCGAGGTTTCTGAGGGGATGATTTGCGCCGAGGACGAAATTGGTCTGGGGGGAGCACACGCAGGCATCATGGTGCTAGATACCCCCCTGCCACCCGGCACCCCTGCTGCCCAGTACTTTCACTACCAACCAGATGAAGTCCTTGATATAGACCTTACACCCAATAGGGGGGATGCTTGTTCTCACCTGGGTGTTGCTAGAGAGCTGGGGGCTTTGCTAGACCGCACTTTTGAATTGCCCGCTGTGGCAACGTTGGCTATGGCCGCGCAAAGTTTACCCATAGAAGTAACAATAGACGACTACGCTGCTTGCCCGAAGTATGAGGGCGTTGTGGTGCGTGGTGTGCAAGTGCAGCCCTCTCCCCAATGGCTCACCGATAAGCTACGCGCTATAGGCCTGAGCCCCATTAACAATGTTGTGGACGTGACTAACTTTATAATGCACGGGCTTGGGCAGCCACTGCATGCATTTGACTATGACCAGATGGTGGGGAAGAAAATCACCGTGAAGCGTCTTGCGCCAGGTACGCCTTTTGTTACCCTGGATGGCGTAGCACGGAAGCTAACCGGCGAAGAACTCATGATCTGTGACGAAGAAGGGCCCCTCTGCATGGCGGGTATCTTAGGGGGGCAACGTGCTAGCATAAAGCCAGCAACGCGCAACGTGTTCTTAGAGAGCGCCTACTGGGCCCCAGCGGTTATCAGAAAAGCAGCCAAGCAACATGGCCTAAGCACAGATGCTTCCTTCCGGTATGAGCGAGGCACAGACCACCACCTTACAGGTTATGCACTCAGTAGGGCTTGCTTGCTACTGCAGGAGGTTGCCCAAGGGCAAGTAGCCTCCAAGCGCATCAACCTATACCCCAAAGAATTGCCAGGCTTTATCGTAAGGGTGCACTACCAGAACATCACGCGGCTCCTGGGCCAGTCCATTCCCCCAGTAACCATTAAAAAGATCCTCAGCAGCCTAGAAATAGCCGTCCTCCATGAGGAAACGGACGCACTTGGGGTGCTGGTTCCGCACTATAGGTTGGATGTACGGCGGGAGGTAGACGTCATAGAAGAGATAGCACGGATCTACGGCTACGACAAAATTGCGGTAACGGGCCGCCTGGGTAGCACCTACCTGGCCAAAACCCATCAGCCAGCGCCCAACAAGCTGCGGCACGAAGCATCTACCCTCTTGGCGGCCAATGGGTATCATGAGATTTATACCAACTCCCTGACGAAGTCATCCTACGCAGCTCTCACTGACACCCTGGATGCCCAACAAAATGTGGCTATTGCTAATCCGCTCAGCGAGGTACTGGATGTGCTGAGGCAGACACTCCTTTTCTCTGGCCTAGAGGTACTGGCGCACAATATTAATAGAAAGCAGCCTGATCTTAAGCTGTTTGAGCTGGGTAAGATCTACCGCAAAGAGGGGGCAGCCTATGTAGAGAATAGTCGGCTCGCCCTCTTCCTTACCGGCAACATAGAGGCGATCAACTGGATAAGGAAACCCAAGGAGGTCTGTTTTCAGGATTTGCATGCTATCATAGACCAACTATTGCATCACCTGAATCTTACAACCCTCGTTAGGCAGCCCATTAAGAATACCCTCTTTCAAGCAGGTATCGTGATCTCGCAAGCCAATAAAGTGCTGCTCACGGCAGGCGAGGTAGCCCCACCACTCCTCACGCAGATGGGCATTCACCAATCTGTGTTCTTCGCAGATATCAATTGGGAAGCAGTGCTAAGCCTAGCGCAGCCACCAGCCCAGTACCAGCCGATTCCTAAATTCCCTCCAGTAAAGAGAGATCTTTCCCTCGTGCTGAATAAATCGGTCACCTTTGAGGAGATTAAGCAGGTAATTGCCGCGCAAAACAACAAGCTCATCGAGGATGTGGCGGTTTTTGATGTGTACGAAGGCGAGGGGCTGGCTGAAGATAAGAAAGCCTACGCACTGCGCTTTGTACTGCAGGGGAGTGATAAAACTTTGGATGAGAAAACCATTGACCGGGTGATGGTACGGCTGATGCGTGCTTTTGAAACCCAACTGGGGGCGGTTATAAGAGCATAAGATGGAGAGCGCTACCTTACATGCGCGTCTTCAAGTGTTGGAGGCGAAAATAACAGCGCTACTGGCGAACTATAAGCATAAGGAAGCGCTTGTTGAGCAACTGCAAGCAGAGAATAAACAGCTAAAGGAGCAGCTTTCCAATGACCTAGGGGGGGGGCCCGATGCGCCCAATAACTTGCCAACCACTACTTTCGCCGGAGTCAGTGACGAAACAAAGAGGTGGGCCCATACGGTTGAGGGGTATATTGACGAAGTTGATCAGTGCATCGCTTACCTGGAGCAACTATAGTGTAATGGAGGAACTCGGTGTAAAAATAAAGATAGGGGGCAGAATCTACCCCATGAAGGTGCAAGCAACAGATGAGGCACGCGTGCGAAAGGCAGCCGCTTTGCTGCATGAGCAAGCCAAGGCTTATAGTGATCAATTCAATATTCATGACCAGCAAGATTTGTTGGCGATGGTTACGTTTGACTGCCTTGTGGAAACATTAAAGGCAAAAGAAACAATAACAAGCACGATGGCATGCATAGCGCAGGTTGATGCTTTGGTGCAGCGGGTGGATGAAGTGATGCACCCTGCAAGTAACTGACAACGGTAGCCAGCTGCTAACTTTGCCAAGTGCAAAGCAGAACAACATCCTTCAACCAAAGTTCCCGTTTTATGCAGAAGAAGATAAGAAAAGCATTAAAAAAAACCATCAATAGCTTTATAAGAGGGCTACTATTAATAGTGCCCTTCACGCTTACTATCTACTTTTTATCATTAGCCTTTAGGTTTTTTAATAATATTATTGGTTTAGAAGCTTCTGGTTGGGGATTAATCTTTCTCCTCATTGCCATTACAATTTTTGGCCACTTAGGGTCTACAATAATAATCCAATCAGTGCTCTTTGTATTGGAAGGGCTTATTGATAAGATTCCTGTTGTGAGTGACATATATGAGTCTTTAAAGACCTTTATTCTCTCTTTTTCAAACAAAAAGAAAAAATTCAGTAAGCCCATTTTAGTCACCTTTAACCAGGAATTAAAAATTCAGGAGATAGGCTTTATCACCCAAGAGAATCTTCGCGAGCTAGATCTTCCAGGAAGTGTCTCTGTCTTTTTTCCTAGTTCCTATGCTTTTGGAGGGAGGTTGCTTTTTGTATCCAAAAAAATAATAGAACCCCTAAAAATGTCTAGTGCTGAAGCGATGACGTTTTTAATTTCGGGTGGATTATTGAAAACTTTCGGTGATGAAAGTTCAGGTGCGGCGGCACCCAAAACTAGGGAGGGTGCCAACTAAGATCGCTTCTTGCAAAAGAGCCTTTGAGGGGCTGATAAAAACCCGCCTACTTAGAAAACTTTTGCGTGGGAAACGGTCGGAAAGATAAGCGCCACCCCTACGCCTATCTTTTTTTATACTTTTGGTTGTTGATATCAAGCGTATTGCCCCCAAATATGGCGGTGTGTACCCAACGTTCTACTTTTTACTAAAAAAATGAGTGTAACCCAAGTTTTTATCTTAATTGTGCTGGTGCTGTCGTTAGGGATAGCACTGGGGAGGATTGCGTCTAAACTCTTTTACCAGTACGAAGAAAGGCGTGCCGAGAAAAAGATAGCGCTTATCCTTCAGGAAGCAAAGCTAGAATCCGTCAATGCCAAAAAAGAGGGGGAGCTAAAAGCCAAGGAAGAATTTATACGCCTGAAGTCAGAATTTGAACAAAATGTAGGGAAGAGAAGAGAGAAACTGCTGACGAAAGGGAATCTCCTGAAGGATAAGGAGCGTGAAATAACCCAACAGCTAGGGCAGCTTCACCGCAAGCAGCTTGCGCTAGACAAGGTAAAGGAGGAGCTTAATCAGCTTAAAACAGAGGAAGCTAAACAGCTAGAGGTTATAGCAGGTATGAGCCAAGAGGACGCCAAGCAACAACTCATGCAAGTGCTGGAAGACGAGGCAAGGTCTGATGTTTCTCTGCGCGTTAGAAGTATTGTAGAAGAGGCCAAAAACAATGCCGAAAAAGAAGCGAAAAATATAATCTTAGCCACTATTCAGCGCACGGTGGCTGAGCAAACGGTGGAGAACTGCTCCTCGATTGTGCATATCGAGAATAGTGCATTAAAGGGGAAAATTATAGGAAAAGATGGAAGAAATATACGTGCGCTAGAAGCTGCTACAGGCGTAGATATTACCATCGATGATTCCCCAGAAACTGTATTGCTCTCTAGCTTTGATCCTGTGCGGAGAGAGGTTGCCAGGTTGGCCCTACAGGCGCTTATCCAAGATGGCAGGATTCATCCTACCCGCATAGAAGAGGTAGTAGAAAAAACCGAGAAAAGCATAGACAAGGAGATAATGAACACTGGAGAACGGACAGTGATTGATTTAGGGATCTATGGCATGCATGTGGAGTTGATTAAGATGGTTGGAAGAATGCGCTACAGGTCATCTTATGGGCAAAATCTTTTGTACCACTCGCGGGAAGTTGCTCACCTTGCGGCCACGATGTCCTCAGAGCTAGGCCTCAATACTAAACTTGCCAGGCGTGCGGGGTTACTGCACGATATAGGAAAGGTTTCCGCAGAGAAATCTGATCTTTCGCATGCGCTGCTCGGCATGGAGTTGGCTAAGAAATACCATGAACACCCAGAGGTGTGCAATGCCATAGGCGCTCACCACGATGAAGTTGAAATGACCGCTATGCTCTCCCCTGTAGTACAAGCCTGTGATGCCATCTCTGGTTCACGGCCCGGTGTTCGGCGGGAGGTTTTGGAAGCGTACGTAAAGCGGCTGCGAGATATGGAAGACATTGCCCTCTCTTGTGAAGGGGTCATGAAATGCTACGCCATACAGGCTGGGCGGGAGCTGAGGGTGATGGTGGATGCTGCCAGTATAACGGATGAGGTAGCTGGTGCACTAGCGTTTGAAATCGCCACCAAAATCGAGCGGAAGTTGCAGTACCCAGGCCAAGTGAAAGTAACCGTAATTAGAGAAACAAGAGCCACCAGCTACGCAAAGTAAGAAGTTGTGTGTAGGCACTTGGGTAATTCATGGAGATAGTTGTACATTCTTGGGGAGCCTGTAGCCAAGGCCATAACGCTAAATACCAAAACCATGCAAGCTACCCTAACCAGACCAAGCAGTAGGCCAGATACCTTCTCCAGCTTTATGCCCTTTAATGACACGCTCGTTAACCATAAAGAGCCCCACGGCACGGTCCCCCAGTGGCAGCAGACGGAAGTAGCTAGCCGTTTGCAGTTGGTAGAAAGTGGCGAAATGCCAACAAGAAGCTGGGCCGAAGCAAAAAGAGACCTGTTTGGGTTATAATGTGCTATGCTGTACACTGTTGCTACCACACCGGCCAGTGAACATGATATCGGTCATGCTATGCTTTGGTATGAAAGCATAGGCGATGACCTCCTCCCATGCATTTCGCAACAGCCTTGCAAAGGCTGTTGCGAGTATACAAAACAATCCGTTCAAAACCCAAATCCAATATGGCAACATTCGGGTTTTTTATTTACAAGGCTTCCCTTACGGCATTCACTTTCAGGTAGATAAAGAAGCAGGTAGTGTGCTCATCCTGGCCTTTTTCCACCATGCAGAAGATTCAGAGAAATGGAAGCGCAGGGCAGAGGATCTGGATGTAACATAGCCGCCTTTGCGTTTGGCAGAAAAAGGATAACTACCCTAATCGCCACTTAGAGCATTTAGCAAAAAGGGGGCGCTGGGTTGCGAAACAGCAACGAGGCTTTTTAGAGAAAAATTGACCTGAAATGGTTCTGGTGATTTTTAAACCCCCTCTTTAAACTTCGCATAGGCTACTTGAGGTACCTGGGTAGGTACCAGCGTTTTAGTGAACTTCGCCTTTGGGCTAATTGGATCACAATAGAAAGCCAGAGTCCGCCAAAGCACTCCAACAGATAATGGGGATGATTTGAGCGAGATCTACTGAGACGCGTCACTAAATCCCCGAGATCGGCGATCTAGCGAACCCCTGAAGCTGATGCTGCAAAAGGATCACATAAAAAAACCCGGTGGCGCTTACTTGCTTAAATTATTTGTTGATATCGTACACTTAGACAGTAACGGTAACCTTGTAGAATCGTTCGAAACCCCTTTTTGAATGTTCTCCCAAAAGACAGCTTTACCTGGCACTTGTGCCTGCCCACCAACTGAAAGAACGACAAAGACAGCAGATGAAAATGGAGAAAGTGGGTTAGTGGAAGGTAGTTACCAATGGTTCTCTCAAGATTTTGTACTTTCTGCTGGTGCTGTTATCTTCAACCAGACCCAAAAAATGATTTGCCTGCTTAAAAACCCCCAAGGTGAATTCTTCTTACCCAAAGGCAGAAAAAATAGCGGCGAAAGTTTAGCGCATGCGGCCCTAAGGGAGGCTTATGAAGAAACAGGATTTAAGTGCACACTTTTGCCGGTTACTATGCCATCTAGGGCAACGCCAGAGAGTGATTCAAAAGAACACATCCCCGATGTAGCGCGGCTGCTTAAAAGCGCAACAGAACCGGTGGCTATATCTATGCGTCCAGGCCTTGATGGTAACCAAAAGATAATTTTCTGGTTTCTTGCTGTCACAGATGGCACGCGCGACCAGGCTACTCAGATAGAAAACGAGAACTTTTGTGTTAATTTTTACACGTTTAAAGAGGCACTTGAAAAATTAACTTTTGCAACAGATAGAACATTGGTTAAAACGGCTATTCAGCTTCTTGCATCAAACAAGGCATAAGGTGCTTGCTTATTGCTCTTTAATCTGAGAGAAGATCTTCTCCAAGAAAAGGCAGGACACCAATAGGCAGGTTAGCGACCTATAAACATCCGGCCTATCCGGAAAACCCCGAGCATGGCTTGCGTTAGCCAACAATCCAGCCCTAAAATATTTATCTAATCCGGCTAATGCCCCCCCCTTGCAGGTTATCCCTTCCTTTAAAGGAGCAGGTAGTGACTCAAGTGTAAGTGCTACAAATCAGTCGAAGCTTACACCGACATCATCCTTTTCAGTTGAGCCACTACCCTATTTATAACACTCAGCACCAACTTTAACCTCCTTCATTTTGATCATCATATCAAACATTTCACGTAGCAACGCTGTCTTTGCCTCTTCAGTAATAGTCTGCTTTTTTCCGTTGCTTTGCCATTTGTTATGCTTTTCACAATGAAGTAACACTCTATTATCAAATTCATTGAGTAGTAACCTGAGTCCCTTCGTGCTTAAATTTTTTGAATAATTATAATCTTCACTATTGTGCGATAGTACCACAATAGCCACATTAAGATTATAATATTTACTTAGGTTATAGATTATTTTTTCTTCAGGTGTCTGCTCCCCCGATCTATGTCCCATTTTAGCGTCCCAATCTATAACACAGAATAGCGTATTATAAAAACAATCACCAGGGGGGGGGGTTGCCAACAATTCGTTGTATTTCGTAAAACTCTCTTCCATCGTCTCTCCCGGCTTGTACTTTACATCTTTTAGTATCAAGCTAGCATCGGGGCCAACGTGAGTAACCGTATTCTCTCCTAAAAAATCAGTCAACAAAGATTTTCTATTGTTTATAATAAGAGTGAGACATATCAATTACTAGGCCCATAGCCACATTTTCCTGTTTCTTAGCCTTCCAGGAAATCTCATCTTTTTGAAACCTACAAAACTTCCCAGCCAATTCGCCCCCTAAGCTTTGTAAATCACAAGCAGTACCAAGTTCTTTCGCTACTCTTTCTATTCTATTTCTATCTACATTGTTATCCTTTATGTGAGCCGAAAAGTCCAGAAGCTCTTTGTGTGCAATGTCAAAACGGAAATTGACAATAGCCGATTTAAAAGCGACTACATACTTCTTCACGGCGTTATCTTTCCTTTGCTGTTCTATGTCTGCTAGATAAGGATATGGTTTTTCATTCCTTGCCAAGGTAGCGCTTTCATCATATGCAGGGGCACTTTCCCCAACAAGTTGATTGAATGGTTGCGACACATTCACAGAAGAGGAAGGAAAACTTCTTGTCTCGGGATTTTCCTGGGCTATTAGGTTTTCTTTCAAATCCTCGTCGAGGGGTGCGGCCATGCCATCTTTCATCGCAATAGTCCTCGGTTTTCCAGGATACTTTTGTATGCCTTGCTGTTTTATGTCTTTGGGATCTCCCTCCTTGTCACTTCCACCCTTGGGATGAATCTCTATAGACCCATCTTTTTTGCCAAAGGAATTCTCTTCTTCACCTGCACTCAAGCCTCTGCTCTTGTCACTCATCGAACTGAGATTTTCCGGGTTTTTATGCTGTTTTTGAGAAAAATCGTTGTTGGCCACGCTGTTTCCGCCCTTGCTGCTTTTATTGTTGGCACTGAGATTTTCCTGTTTTTCTTTGGGGGCTTCCGGTTTTCCATGCTGGTTGTTGGCATGATTAGGATAGCTATTTTGAGCGGCATCGTTGTTGCTCACGGTATTGCCACTATTGCTATTGTTATTGTTGGCATCGAGATTCTTAGGAGGCGCTTCTACGGGGCGCTTTTCTTTGTCCGATACACCCCCCTCTTCCACATCACCGACATCAGAGCCTCCACATGCACTACCCAAGCCAATAAGCATAGCGGTCACAAGCAACTTTTTTAATCGCTTATTTTGTTCAAATCTGTTTTCCATTTGATAGATATTTTAGGTCCAATATCCTGAGAAACCGTTTACAATCGCCCCAATGCGAAGATTGTGGGAAAAACCACTATAAATAGCAGCTGATTGGGGCGTCAACTTTAGCGATTGCTGCCTATCTCCTACCTGGTACATGGGATTATGAACAAGGTATGAGCGACCAAAATCCCGAACCAGTTTATAATCAACAATAATCATAGATTACCAGCCGCGGCGAACGTAGCATCTTTTTATAAATTATCAAAATACAAATCGGATTTTTAGGGAAGTTTAGGTTTTTTTTTCTCTTTCCTAAAAAAGTTTAGTCTGACATTTCGCACCGACTAATAGCCCTATACCTCATATTCTGCACCGTGAAATATGCCTATACGCGCTGGAATTGGCTATTTTTTTATTGGGGAAATTGCTTTAGTAAAAAAAACAGACCTTTTTCAAACGGCGCTGGGAACAGCGTTTTTTGGGGAAATGCCAATTTGGCAAGAACTAGCAAAAAGTTAATTCTATGGTGGTGGCCAAAACTTGGACCACTCATTGAGAAAAAACAGGAAATATTCCCTATAATTGCGCCAAAAGTGGTCCAGCAAAAGGGGCCACCTTAGCTTGCATCTTTGCTGCCATCAATAACGCCCAATATGGACACCCTTCACCAACCACACGACGCCTTACTAAGGCATGTTTTTTCATCTGAAGCTATAGTACAAGATCTTGTTATAGGTTGTCTTCAACAACTTTACCCTGCGCTAGCCAACGCAAAGCTGAGTGACTTTCGCGTAGTTAAGAACAGTTTTGTCAATGAAAAATTCAAGAAGTTTTATGGAGACTTGGTTTGCACGCTCAAGATAGACGGCACAAGGGTCGTTATTCCAGTAGAACTAGAAAGTGAACTCAAGAAAGACATGCCCAAACGTGTTGGGCAATACGCTATTGGTTCAGCAATAGACTTAAGGAACAAAAAGACAGGGCAATTGCCCATTACAATCCCCATCGTGCTCCATGTAGGCACAAAAGCCTATA
>CAJQOF010000022.1 GCA_905479855.1 uncultured Cytophagales bacterium | reverse complement strand
TTCTCGCGCGTTCTTTCGACCTCCCTTTATTGCTGAAAGCGCTACTCCTCGCCATAGAGTCTACCTATCTGCAAGCCCAAGCGCAAGCCATTGCTCCCCTAGAAAAAGCCTATCTACAGCACATGTACCGCATCCATGAGCGCCACACCTTCCGCGATGCCACCCACACCTTCCGAGGTAAGATCCGAGGCATAGATGGTGTGGGTAGGTTGATGGTTGAGCAGGAAGACGGCACGTGCAACCACTATACCGCCAAGGAGGTGGCCTTTTTGTAGTAATACTCTCGTCTTGGCCATGCTACTCCGAAGGTACTTCTCCTAAATACGCGCGCAGTGCAGCTATCTGTTGCAGCATTGTTTCTTTGGTAGTGGCCCAAGTGTAAGTGTTGGTAGCTATTCAGATTGCGCGTGATTTTAGCTCTTTATCCAAGTCTGCTGGGAATGTATGGAGCTTTGCGCCAACGCTATCATTTCCGGTTGGGCCCCCCCCTTTTTTTTGTTTCCCTCGCCCATTTCTCCTCTCCAGAAGCCTTAAGAACTTTCGCTAGGGTATCATCGGTATACGCCTTGGCTTTTTCATGCGTCTTCTCTTGGTTGCCACCCTCCCCAACTGTTAAAAGCACCATGCAACTTCTTTTCTTTCTGCCTTTACCCTACTACACTATTCTCCTGCTCTCCTTCCACTTCTTCCACCCCCTGCGCTTCTTCATCTATCTTTTCTTCCGGAAAAGACGCCAAAAACTCAATCATCCCTTCCATTATTATCTTCGCATTCCCCACATGCTTTTTATCTCTGTTTTTTTCGTCTAGGGAGGAAAATTTTTCATCCTTTTCCAATTCTTTCAAACGCTTAACCATCATCGTTGCGTTCTTGAGAAGACTCTCCTTATTCTCTATAAAAAATCTTGCCTTTTCTTGTACATTCTTTAGCGTTACCTCCCCTTCTTTTAACAATTTTAGCTTTTCTTTAAACTTTTTCTTCGCATCACTTTGAGTGTCTTGCCTACCCTGTTTTTTAGCATACTCCTTTGATATACCAAAGCATTTTTCCAGCATATTGTCCTGCTCTTCCTGAGGCGCATATTGCCGCAAGGCAGCCACAGCGTGGGTTGTGGCTAGTTGATAATTATTTCTTTTCAAGGGCTTTTTAAAGAATCTTTCAGATTCTACGATGTTTTGAAGCAATAATTGAAACCTCTCTACTCGTGAATGGAGCTTCTTCTGGGCTTCTGGTTCTGCCTGTGCTGCCTCCTCCCCATCAACTTTCATTTTCTTTCCCCCTTTTTCCTCATCTTCTACAGTGACAACTACGACCTCGGTTCCTGTATTCTCTACATCTTCTCCATCAACTTTCATCTTGTTTTCCCCTTGTTCCCCACCTTCTGTAGGGACTACTACTACCTCGCTTTCGCCATTTTCTACATTCTCTTCCTTTTCTACATTCCCCCCATCAACTTTTATCTTGTTTTCCCCTTGTTCCCCATCTTTTGTAGGGATAACTACTACCTCGCTTCCGTCATTTTCTACATTCTCCCCACTCACTTTCATATTGTTTGTCCCTTGTTCCCCACCTTCTGTAGGGACTACTACTACCTCGGTTCCTGCATTTTCTACATTCTCCCCATCAACTTTCACCCTGTTTGTCCCTTGTTCCCCACCTTTTGTAGGGACCACTACGACCTCGGTTCCGGAATTTTTTTCCTGCTCGAAGCGCAACTGTACGTCGCTGGACGGAGTCTCTTCTTCTACTTCAAACCCTGGTCTAGCGCAGCTCTGCAGGAACATACTAACGCACAAAATGGTGACAATGAATCTTTGGAACTGGGTATACATGAGAGTTAGCGTTTTGTTTGTGCTGCACGAAAGTACCGGAACCCGACTAGGTTAGTGCGCGTAAGTAAATAACCCAGTCACTATCCTTGTGGTCTTATTATTTAAATAAGATTGCAAATAAACAAAAAAGACACCGATTCCCGAAGTATATCGGGGTCGATTTGCCTGAAAAAAAGCCTTTGGGGGCCCTATAGGCTATTTTTTAGGGGAAATTTTAGGGAAAAACAGCCCTTAGGGGATGGTAAAAGTCTACGAATCTAGCTCTCAGAACAGCCGGGGGAAACAGTTCCTACGCTAGCCTCTAACTACGGCCCCAACCCTACTTCTTTGGCACTCACTCTCGCGCGTTCTTTCGACCTCTCTTTATTACTGAAAGCGCTACTCCTCGCCATAGAGTCTACCTATCTGCAAGCCCAAGCGCAAGCCGTTGCTCCCCTAGAAAAAGCCTATCTACCCAGCAATTCCCGCACTAATTTAAATTCATCGATTCTGGCCTGGAAAAGGCGTTTTTGATTAGGATTTCATATGAATTATTCGTAAACTCGGTCTCTAGAAACCACCTAATCAGAGGCAATTATGACTTACCAAAGAAAGTTTCTGTCTGCCAAAGGACTCCATGATACAGTCCGAGAGTGCTTTGCACAAATCAAGCTTCAAAAACTACGACAAGATACCATACCTTG
>CAJQOF010000021.1 GCA_905479855.1 uncultured Cytophagales bacterium | reverse complement strand
TTATTAGATTTGAAACAATATTCCTGCCATAATTATTCCAATGTTGATCGTAAATCAAGGTCGTTGGAATTTTAGACTGATTTAGTAGGCCGCTCTGGTTGTGCACGCTCTTTAAGGAGGGACAATGTCTGCTCTAGCTGGGCAATATCTGCCGCATTGTTTGCTACTGGTTGTCTATTGGCATACCACTGCAAGCATGGTGGCACTAGCAGAAAAAAACCGGTTAAGAGCAGCAGCACCAGTGTGCCTTGGGTTTCGGCCTTGGAAAAACCGAAGTGATTGCGCAGTGTGGCTTTTAGCCAGGAGAGCATAGTAATCAGTTATTAGTGATCAAATAAGCTGCTCTTAGGCTGAAGACGAAGAACTTTTCGGCTATTATGCGCCGCGGCCCTCTCCTTCTGAACAGAGACGAGGAATCTAACGCAGCGGTGTGTAGCGACCTTGCCTATCGGCTTCAGACTTCCAGAGAGCTACGCGCTGCAAACGGCTGGCAGCCTATGTTTGTACACTTGCCTCTTTATCCTTCTCATATTGCTCCACTATTTTCTCGCTTTTTTCTTTGAGCGATTCAATAGCCGTAGGGAGCTTCAATAACGCTGCCGCAGGTATATAGAAACTGAGGTTCCTCTTGGCCATTTCGTACTGCTCTTCTGGCAACGCATGCTCAATGGTGCGCATGTTCACGACGCTTTCTGCCAATTTGATGGATAGCATGCCTTGGTCCCTTAGGTGGCAAAGTTTGTAGAGGCCCTCGTTGGGAGATAATTCTACTTGGCTAAAGACGTGGGTGCCAGCTTCTATGCCTGTAGTGCCCGCCACAATATTGGCCACCTCTTTGTTAAACATGGCCTCTATGCAGTCGAGCGATAGCGGTGTTTTCTGCACAATGTTGTGGAGCAATGCCCCCACCAGGGTATCTCCGTCATTGTAATAATCTAGTGTAAGATGGGCAACCTCTATGGCGTGGAGGTAAAAAGGAGCACCTGACCTGGACTTTTGGTCGCCGTGGTAGACCTTGATCATGTCCACCGCTTTCAGCATGCGATCAAACTTTACGTCGCCCCTCTTTTTTACGTCCTCCAAGAAAGCCAATTCTAGTTGCTTCGCCCCCGGGTAGGTCTCGTCTGCCCGCGGTATTTGAGGCCCCAGCTGCATGCAAGGCTGGTCCATCTCAGCGCCTCTCGCTTGGCGCAACTGCAGCGGGATAACATAGGAGAGGGTACGCCCTTCCGCTATAACGGCAACATCTTTATAACCATAGTGGGCATCTACAATGCGTTGGTTGTTAATGAGCAGCACATCTTCCGTCTTCTCTGGCATGGCCGGGGTAGTGAGCTCATACACTTGAGAGGTATAGCTCTTTTCTAGCGTTGGAAGTGCCCTCTCTGTGGTAATGGTGAGCCGCAGTGCTGGTACATTTTTGCCATAATCTACCCATACAAAAGGCATGTCATAGCGCAGGTTCGTGTCTTCTAGCGCCATGGTAATGGGGATGTCCTCGCCCAGCTTGGCCTGCAAAAAGAGCACACTGTTCACGAGCAGTGCATGTATTTTTTCCTTATCACACTCAATGGCTTTTTCCTTAGACAAGTTTTCGTATTGAATGGTGGTTGTATCAATCTCTCTGGCAAGCAGTCTTTCGTCGGTTACAAAAAGCAACATGGCCGGTTTGGCCAAGGAGGGGGATAGCGCCATTTGGTGGGCTAACCGGTGGGCTATTTTATCCAGGTGGAAAGCCATGTTGGTGAGTTTAAACTGGAGGGTATAAAAGTCAAAGACTGTTTTTCTGGGCATATCCGATAGCACAATGTACTCCTCCATCTTTCTTGCTTCTCGCACCATATCAATCAGCCCCGAAGCACCTGACTCTTGGAAGATATTGAAAAAAGCGGCCCTGTTCTGCAAATAGGTAAAGAGCTCCTGCTTCAGCACTTGCCTCTCGGAGGACAACACACTGTTTTTGTTCACCAGCTTGGTATAGGCCTCTCGGCTCTTGATGAGAACCAGCAAAAAGGCCGCAAACATAAGGAAGCCATGCACAGTGCTTAGAGAACTCCACTCCGTTATGGGCAGTGGCTGGCCAAGGTGTTCTATAAAGACATTCTGCCCAAGAATACCCCACACAAAGGCGACCGCCAAGGCCACAGCCCAGGGCAAGAGAAAGGTGGCCACCAGCAAATTGACGAAGAGCACGATGAGTTGATTGGGGTGAAAGTGGCCTATAAGCGCCAAGAGCATACCGACAAAAAAGAGCAAAAAACCAATGGTCGTAGGCCAGTACCAGGCAATAATTCGCTTATTCTTGATGGCCTTCCCCCAAATGGGGTAGAGCAGCAAAGAGCCAATAACAAAGCTGGTGAGGTATTGGAGTTGGGTTATAAAGGTGGCGTACTGGCTCGTGTCTATGGTGTAGAAGACCATGTAGGTAGACCCGATGGCATAGAGGCCCAATAAGAAAAAAGAGCCCTCCCTAGCAGGCAAGATCTTCACCAGATAAGTAGTAATCTCAAATTCTTTGTACGCATTACAGAGCCTCCTCCACCTCCGTTTGCGGGCAGCACGCTCTAGGCCAAGAGGGCTATCGGGTTCCACTTTCTTCCAACCGCCTTTTTCGCCTAGGAGGTAGTGGGTGGCGAATAGGAATATGAGGTTGGCCAGCATGCCGGGAATAATGCTATCGGAATTCTTCCCAAAGTAACTCCAAATCACTACTGTGGTAAGCCCTGCTGCCATGCCCATAAGTGCGGATCTGGACGTAGTTCGGAAGCCAAGCACTGGCAAGAGCATGGGAATTGTAGCGATGGGCATATTAAGACTTCCAGAGAGCAAAAGGAGTTTTAAGATGTCTTTACTGTATAAAGCCAACAATAAGGCAAAGAGCCCCATGCAGATAGAGAATAACCTGGCAATAGCAACAGATCCTTCTTTTTCTACTTCTCCTTTTTTCTTCTTAGTCAATGGTTTGACAACATCACTAGAAAACAATACGGACGAGGCATTCAAATAGGAATCGGCCGTGGACATGGCTAGTGCCATTACGCAAACCCCTAACAGGCCCCTCAAGCCTACACCTACGTGGCTACTAATTAAATAAGGAATCACCTCCGCTTTTTCTAAATCGGGATTTTCCGTAAGTAGTAAAACAGCCATCCAGGCTATGGTCATAAGTATGAGCAGCAGAACTCCGGCGGCATAAATGAGCGCATTTTTTGCTTGTTTGACATCCCTTGCCATAGCAATGCGCTGAAATTTTGCCGGATTAAAACCAGGGAGTGCGTAATAGAGAAACAAGCCTAATGTAGATATAAATCTAGGCGTCCAACCTACCACTTCTCTTATATCGAAGGTTGCATTAGCTGCAACTGTACTCACTACTCTTGTGGGGTCTTGGATACTATTCCATACAGTCAATGCTAAAATTGGAATAATAGTTGCAAAAGTGAAAAACTGGAGCACATCAGTGAATGCCACAGCACGAACGCCCCCAAAACTTGAATAAAAGATAACAATACTGGCAGCAATATAGATGGCTGTGCTTCCTTCGAGATTGAACAAGAACTCCAACATCTTAGCCATAACAGCAAACTGCACAGCGACTGCACCTATTCCCCTTATGATGCCACTTATAGCAGTGATTAGCTGTACATTTTCACCATAGAGGTCTTTCATAGCCCCTGCCACGGAGACACTCTTCATAAACTCCCCCATACGCATAGCCAAGTGACCGTTAAGAAACATACTAATGGGATAGCCTAAGAGTGCAATAAGGAAGTATAAACCATTGGTATAAGTGTTCTCTATACAGACAAACAGCGTGCTTCCTGCTGCATAAGTAGCAACAACGGTTGCTACGAGTGTAACAGTAGAAAAGTTGTTCCCCCCCATAGCAAAGTCCTTTAATGTCTTCACCTGCCTTCCATAGAAAAGCCCCACGATCAGGGTTATTACCAAGAAAACAGCAAATATGGCAATATCAATAGGGTGTGCTGTAGAAGTCATAGGTATTGGTTTAAGTTGATTGCGATACAGTTATTGATCAGTTTCCGCTATGCATCTTTAGCGATACTAGGCGGTGGCCATGTGCCCTCCGGGGCTATGGTACCTATAATTTCATCAAACCAATCATCCAATTCGGGGAGTCTACTACCCATTCGGCGACCTTTGTAGCCCCAAGTGGCCGCCCTGCCCAGCTCTGCCACAAGGTCCATCCACTTGCTACGGATTTGCACTTCTACCATGATGTCTCCATCAGACAACACGGTGTCGTGCAGTGATTGGTAGCCATTTTCGCGGGGTTCCGCTATCCAATCCCTGAACCTACCAGCCACTTTTTTATACGGGCCCAGTGCGGCTTCATAAATTTGCCAGCAATACTCTTCCTCCTCCTCTCGCATAGCGATATCTAGAATAATGCGCAGGCCAAAGATATCGTACACTTGCCCAAAAGGCAGCGCCGAGGCGGTCATTTTATGGTGGATAGCGGCTACTGATTTGATCCTCTTTTTGAGCCTGAAAGGGATTTTTTGCGATTGCAGCGTTGTTTGAATATTGGCTACAAACTGCGCGAAGCAGTCGGCCTTCTCACTTTTTAGCCGGTTAAGCCGCTCCGTAATGGTAGCATGTGCCGTTGGATTGGTCAGTTTGAGCTGAAGGTCTTCAAGCGCCTCTTTGGCCACAAAAAACCTAAATTTTTGCAGCTGAAAAATAAGAATATTCAATGCCTCCGACGTAGTATATCTTTGCTTTTCGTTGGAGGCCCTCTCTAGGGCACGCATCTCCTGAATTATCCCCGCTGCCTTCAACAGCAGTACATCGGGGGAGGCGATGCTGAGGGCACCACAGCCATTATAAGAATTTAGTTCACGGGCATCTTTCAGGAAGGAGACAGGGGCTAGCGCCACCATGCCAGTGAGCATGGTGGCCACGTCGGCGCCAAATTTTTTCTCAATGGCTACCAGGTTCACTTCTTTTACGCCACCATGCACGAGGGCAGCAACAATGTAATTGGCGCCCAATTCCAACTCTTCTGCAAGGATCCTGGCCACCTCGAGTTGCTGTGGGATTTCTGTTTGCGCCCCTTTTGTTGCCTTGGCATCTGCTGCTAGGGCCAAGCGGAAAGCTTTTTTGAGGCAACGCTGGTCACCATTTTCCATGGTGCGGCTAACCTGCCTGTAGAGTATACGGTATATGTCACGTATTTGATGAATCATGCCTGCTGCTTTTTGGAGGCCCCCCCCTCCTGTGGGGTTACATTATTCGTACGAATTTGGGGCGAAGGTAATAATTTTCTGCAAAGCAGACATGGTAGGGATGCAACTTCTGCCATAGGGGGCTTCTATCAATAGACTTTCCGAGCAATATGGGTTGAGATTGGGAGGCCTAATCTGTCTTTATGGCCATCCAAGGCAGATACATTGCACGGCTCAACTTTTTATGCTGAATTAATAAATGTCTCCTATAAGGTATACACGTAGCCAAAAAGGGGGGCATAGCACTGGGGATTATTGTGCAAGGTGCACAATGCCGTAACTTTGCGTGGCATTAGGCCTAGGCCGCGATTAACCCGCACTACAATGACCACAGAAGAACAACATCACTCACCGAAGACCACAGAAGAACAACATCACTCACCGAAGCGACTCATCCTGGCCATGTGGCTCGCCTTGCTACTCTGCCTGGCCATGGTGCCCCTCTATATCTACACCGTCAAGGTCAATTTATGGAATCTGTACGGTGGCCTGCCCGCGCTGGCCGTCTTGGAAAATCCAGAGAGCAATTTGTCCTCAGAACTGTATTCGGCAGATGGTG
>CAJQOF010000020.1 GCA_905479855.1 uncultured Cytophagales bacterium | reverse complement strand
CAGCAAAATCAAGAAGAAGATAGCAATCGTCACATTGACGAGCCACTCTGTGCTTCCTTTCGTTAGGAGGAACATGACAGTACTCATAAAGGGTAGGCAATAGAGCAGGGTAACGTGCCAAAAAGTAGGGAAGAAGGGCCGAAGGATTTTAGCCCACTGGTCTTTGGCAATCAATAGAATACACATGACAATGCCCGTCCAGCGGAGGCCAAAAACCAGCCATTCGTACGCTAAAAAGGAGTAGGAAAAGAAAAAGTAGGGAACCAGGAAGTTGATGGCAAGAAAAGAGCCAAACAGGGCGTAGGGGGCACCATGTTTATTCACCGTTCGCTCTGAGTAAGTGAGTATTCTTTGGTAAAAGGGCAGCTTTCCGGCTGAACTACTATCCCAAAGGTCATCTACCCAGTCTCCCCATATGCTAGGCGTGGGCTCTGCACGCTTGGCCATGACAAATTTCCCATTTTGAATGAGATGCATACCAAAAAAGACCAGCCCGTTGACTGTGATATTAATGGGCAAGGCGAGATGGGCATACGGGATAGGCAAGCAGAGTTTTGCAGTCACAAAGGAGATTATGGTAACAGCAGTAGCCACATAAAAAGAACGACGATCTACTGCAAGGCCCATAATGCCGGCCAATATGGGGAACATTAAAGTGGGGGGCATTAGAGCTATTACTACTTGTACGAGCTGAGTTCCACTCCTAGCATAGAGCGCAAGGAAAATAGAAATTATGCTGACCAAGAAAGTAGTCCAGCGTACCCAACGCAATTCCTGGATTTCTACCTTTCGGAGGTCGCAAAGTGGTTTGATGACGTCGTGCACAAGGGTGAGTCCGGCTGTGTGTAGCTGAGAATCAAGTGTGGACATAGCAACACCTACAAGCGATGCCATTGCCAGCCCCTTGAGGCCAACAGGCAATAGATTGTGGATTATCTGTACTACAGCTTGATTCCCCTTTATCGTAGGATAGAGCACTACTGCAGAGAGCGCTATCAGCATCAGTACAAAGGGGAGAACAAAAGAAAAAGCGCCTACCGCTAAGAATTGATCGCGTAGCTGACGAGAATTTTTTGCCACCAGTAACCGTTGGATAATTATAGGACTTGAGAGGCCTAGTGGAAGAAAAGCGGTAGTGAAAAAGCCAGGCAAGTAGCGCGTGAATCTTTCATGATCAACGATTTGCAGCTTGGCTGCTGGAAGCTGGGTAAAGATGGCCTCCAGCCCCCCTGCTGCACTAACAGCGACGTATGCGATGGCTGGAATACCGGCGGCGAGCACCAGAAACTGAAAGACATCTGTGGCAGTGACTGATTTGATGCCCCCATGTGCCGTATAGCCTGAGAAAACTAGTCCTCCTACGATAATTCCCAAAGTAGCCTTTATACCCAATACCGATTCGGATATCCTACCCAAAGCGGTAAGTTCCGCGCCAATCAAGCAAATAATGGAAATAAAGCCAATAATTCCGGTGATAACTCCACTGTAGGGGCCATAGAGCGACTTCATAATGTCTCCCATGGTGAGGCACTTGCGGAAGTGAACCATATATGGCGCTACAAGGAAGGTGATGAGCAGGATTTGAATACCAACTAAGGCTGGCACCACCACCCAGATGATGCCATGGATGTAGATCAGCGCGGTACGATGTATAACAAAGTGCCCCCCTATTTGCGTAGCCAAGAAAGTAAACACCAGCGCAATGGTGCCAAACTCCCTATTGGCCAGGGCATATTCTTTCATGTCTTTGATGCCGCTCCCTGCGCGGAAGCCTATAATGAGGGTAATGAGCAAGAAGGCTACTACAATGAGGTGATCAATGTTGAGGTAGTTCATGGTATAAATAGTTTAGTGGGCTAATATTTTCAGTACTGTGTCCCCCATTATCTGGGGTTTGTTTTAAGGCTTATAGGGTCTCTCTGCGCACGGGGACCTTTTGGGTGTGCAACAACCATTTTTTTTGCGCAAGATAGTTGCTTGGGCATTATGCCAAGCAACGGCTCCCAATAGGCTTATTTACCGGCGAATATCTACCCTGTTTGCTGCCTATACAAGCCTAAAAAAAGTATGACAAAAAAAAGCGCCCGCAGGGGGCGCTCAGGGTTAAAAAAACTAGTCGGTGATCTTTTTAGGGGTAGTAATTTTTTCCTTCGGCGTCAATTTTTTATTGGCCAGTACTTGCTCCACCACAGCCACAATACGTTTATAGATTTCTTCCACACTGCCTAGGCCATTAACCTTATAGAGTTTTTTTTGCGCAGCATAGAAATTGGCGACAGGGAGCGTATCGTTCTTGAAAATTTTCATCCGGGTCGCAATTTTCTTCGGATCTTGGTCATCAGCCCGTTTCTCCTTGCCGGCGCGTGCCTTCAGCCTTTGCGTAAGCTCTTCCTCCGGCACATCCAAAAGAATAACAGCGTCCAAGCTAAATTTTTTGCGTTTCATTTCTACTTCCAAGGCTTCTGCTTGCGTAATTGCCCTGGGGAAACCGTCAAACAAAAAGCCCTCCCCATCCATGTTCGCTTGCAGCTGTTCTTCCACAATTTCCATCACGTCATCTCCATGGACCAGTTCACCTGCATCTAGATAGCGTTTGACCTTCTTGCCTATATAGGTGCCGTTTTTTACATGTTCACGCAAGAGCTCTCCAGGAGAGATATGGGTTATTGGATGGTCTTTTCTAAGCATTTTGCTTTGCGTACCCTTTCCGGACCCTGGTGGGCCTAATAGTATAATAGTCAACATACGTTCAATAATTTTCATTATTACTCGCTGGAGGAGGCTCCGCGGAGGTGCAAAAGTATGAATGTCTTCAGTGACTAGGCTATACGGTCAAATCCGGTATAGCCGTGTAAACATGACGGTAGGTAAATGCCGCTGGCTGTTTGGTTGTTTTCTAGTAATGCCGCCACAATCCTCGGTAGTGCTAGTGCACTACCGTTGAGGGTATGGAGGAACGTTGTTTTCTTTTGCGCATCTCGATAACGGAGCTTTAGCCGCCGAGCCTGATAGGCTGCAAAGGTACTCATAGAACTCACTTCTAGCCAACGTTGCTGCCCGGCAGACCAAACTTCTAGGTCGTAGGTGAACGCAGCGGTGAAGCCCAAATCGCCCCCACAGAGCTTTAATACACGGTAGGGTAGGCCTAGTTGCCTTAACAAGTTTTGTACATAGATGCTCATTTTTTCCAATGCGGCATCAGCTTCTTCTGGCCTGCTAATTTCCACCAATTCTACCTTGTCGAACTGGTGGAGGCGATTTAGACCGCGCACATGGCTTCCCCAAGAGCCGGCTTCTCGCCGAAAACAGGGCGTATAGGACACGTTTTTTATGGGCAACTCCTTTTCGGTTAAAATTTCACCACGATAGAGGTTGGTTAAGGGTACTTCGGCAGTTGGAATGAGATAAAAATCTGTATCCTTGAGTTGGTACATCTGTCCCTCCTTATCAGGAAGCTGCCCTGTGCCATAGGCCGAAGCCTCATTGACCACAATGGGAGGCTGTACTTCTTCATACCCCGCCTTGCGCGCTTCGTCCAAAAAGAAATTAATGAGCGCCCTTTGCAACCGAGCGCCCTTGCCTTTGTATACCGGGAAGCCCGCCCCTGTAATCTTGTTGCCCAGCTCAAAGTCAACAAGGTTATACTGTTGCGTTAGCTCCCAGTGCG
>CAJQOF010000019.1 GCA_905479855.1 uncultured Cytophagales bacterium | reverse complement strand
ATACTTTGGGGAATCTACGCTAAAGCGGTTGTCAACACAGAGGGTACTATGCTGTCCCTTAACAAAAGAAATTACCTGGTGGTGGTTAACGCTGTAGAAAATTAGCTTACGCTGCCCTTGCCGGCCCCAATGCACTTGGATGGCATGGAGCGAGAGCATGATTACCAACATACTGGCGGTTAGCAGGTACTTCATCTGCCGTGTGTGCAGCAGCGCCAGACAGAGCAACAAAATTAGGTAGAGCAACAGCACCACAGCAGCATCCACATGAATATGGTCCACGAGGCCATAGGGCAGTCGTTGTATAATGCCAACAAAACCATTAATGGCGAGCACCACTTTTTCAAGCATATCGGCAATCAGTGTACTGAGCGGAGCCCAGAAACTGGTCATGAGTACGCCAAGGGCCAAGCAGAGCATCACCGACACAGCAGGTACCACCACCCAATTGGCCACCAAAAAGTAAGTAGGGAACTGGTGAAAGTAGTATAAGACCAAAGGCATAGTGGCCAGCTGAGCCCCCAAAGAGAGGGAAGAAAGCATCCAGAGTTTGTCGAAGAGCCAGTTGCGGAAGGTAAGTGCATGATAGATTTTAGGCTGCAGATAGACGATGCCCACCACAGCCAAGTAGGAGAGTTGGAACCCCACAGCAAAGAGGAGCATCGGATTCCAAAAGAGCAAGAGGAAAGAAGAGGCAGCCAGTGTGTTGTAGAGGTTGGTCTTTCTGTTCAATATACCGGCCAAGGCCACCACGGTGAACATAAGCGTAGCGCGCAGCACAGAGGGAGATAGGCCGGTAACAAATGCGTAGAACCAAAGTGCTGCCAAAGAGATGATGGGGGAAACCCACCGTATGCCCCGCAGGCCCTTTAGTAGCCCCAAGAAGAGCTGTAGCAACCCGTAAAGGATGCCCACATGCAAGCCCGAGACCGCCAACACATGCATCGTGCCCGCATTGGTATAGGCTGTTTTCACCTCGCTGGTCAGCGCATCTTTTTGGCCCAACACCAAGGCGATGACTACAGAGCGCACCTCTGGGTGGTGGATGCGCTGTGTGAGTAGCGCTTGAAAGTAGCGCAGGGTTTGGAAGGACCACCGCTTTATGACATTGGGGGGGCGATATCCTGTTACTACTACTTCTGCCTCCATCAAAAACTGTTGGTGCGCAATCTGGGAGAGCGCCAAGAAGGCCGCATAGTCAAACTCGTTGGGGTTCTTAGGCGCCGGCACTACCTGCGGTTGCCCATGAATTAGCAGCAGATCACCATAACCAACTTGCAAGGGTGTGGGTTCCGGAAAAGAGAGCCGTACCCTCCCACGCACCTGCTTCCATTGCCCTTGTATGCGTGCACGCTGCACACCCACGAGCACATTATTCCGCGTAGATTTTGTATGAGCATTCTCGAGTGCTATTGCCTCATAAGCCTCTATATGTTCCGCCCAATGGGTGAGATGGTTAGGATCATTGGCTACTTTGTTGGTTGCGCAGCGCAAATAGCCCACCAAAAAGATAGCGCATAGGGCCAAAAGGCCTAAGACGGGGCTCCAGCTGCGAAACTTAGCCACCGGAGTGGCCACCACAATAAGCACATAGCCGAGCAAGCACAACCCCAATAAGCTTCCTGCTAGCAAAGCAGCCACCGGCGGGCAGTAGCTGGCAACCAATATCCCCCCCATAAAGGCCAAGGTGATTCTCGCGCAAGGAAAGTTGGACCAAGGAGACATGCAGCTTCTTGCTAGGCTCAAGAATAAGCTCGTTAGATGGCTCAGTAAACTTCTAACGCGCTATCACAATTGCTCACTGCTTAGCTGCTAGCGAGTATTTTTTCCACGGTTTCTAAGGGCATTTTGGCACTTTGAGCAATTAGATCCTTACTTATGCCCATTTCGTGCATGTTCAGGATCATTTCATGTATGCCTTTCGCTATGCCCCGCTCTTCTCCTGCTATTTCCCCCAAATCACGCGCAGAAGCAAGGTGGCTCTTTTGGGAACTTTTTGCCATTTCATATGCGTTATAGTCAGATTTATCCTTGGGGCTCAATTTCATATAGCTCAGGACCTCTTCAGCTCTCTCAAGACCTTTGGATTTGAACTCAGGTTTGACCTCCTCTGTCTTTAAGAAGTATATCCACTGATCAATGTGGTCTTTCATATCCGTTCCATTTTCATCAAAGCGGGGTATATTAATGAGGTAGGATTCTGGTAGTACATCCGAGGGGTAAAGTTTGTTCGTTTCATAGGCCCTTTGCTCCAAAGCACTAAGTTCAAGACGTTCATTATTGTGCACACCATAGTAGTCCTCCTGGCGTTTGTATATATAATCTTTTCCCTTACCGAGATCGAAGAACAGAATGCTCACGGAGATGATCTTGGGGATAATTGCGTATACACCACGGGTCTCTATGCTTTCCGTTACTACTTTGGCTTCGCCATACTTTACGCGTTTTAGGTGATCCCCCTCATCACTTGCCTGGAACTCAATAATTATTTTTTCCCCTTCTGTGGTCTGCACGATTAAGGCTACCCTATTAAACTTATCTTCTTTGTGCTCCTTATTCCCTTCGCTCTCCAGCGGCCCAAGAATCTTGATAGCTCTCTTTAGTAACGCACTGAGAAGGTCTTCCAGTACATCGTAGTTTACTTTACTTCTAAACAAACGCTTCAACGCCCAGTCGAAGGTGACCAATTTTCTTTCTTTTGCCATGGTGTTGGTTGTTTTAGTGATATAGCTGATCGCGTAATATAGCCAATTTACTTGCCGCGAAGTTAGTATAATTCCCCCATCTGAAGATGGGGATTAGTGCCTTAACCGAAAACTCTGACGATGATGTGGCGTAGTACCCAGCTGCTGAATACCCTGCCGATGCGCTTGCGTAGGATACCCCACATTGGTCTCCCAGCCATAGCCCGGGTAATCTTCTGCCAACTTATGCATTACAATATCCCGATGCGTTTTGGCCAGCACAGAGGCGGCGGCAATGGGGGCCAACTTGGCATCCCCCTTCACAAAGCAGTGGTGCGGAATGTTGGGGTAAGGGTTAAAGCGGTTGCCATCTATAAGCAACAATGCAGGCACTGGCTGCAGCTGCGCAATGGCACGATGCATGGCCAAAAAGGTTGCGTTCAAAATGTTGTGTTGGTCAATCTCGTGCGGTGTTGCCTCGCCTAGGGCCCAACCGATGGCTTCCTGCAGAATTACCCTGCTGATCAACTGCCGCTGCGTTGGCGTCAGCTGTTTGGAATCATTGAGCAGGGGATGAAAGAAGGACTTTGGCAGAATAACGGCCGCCGCCACTACCGGCCCGGCCAGGCAACCACGGCCCACCTCATCGCAGCCTGCTTCTGGCAGTGTATTAGAATAATAGGGGAGTAGTGCTGTCTTCACTGCTTATAAAGGGGGCTTCTATTAAGAAAAGTAGAGACGTTATCGCTAAAAACAGAGATCAACTTTGCTAAGTTAGGCTAAGATTACTTGAAACGGCTATTGCTAGAAGTCCTTGAAAGGTTTGGTGAATTCAAGCCGCAAAAAAACCTTCTATGTCTTCCAGGGACATCATGATAAAAGTCTTGCGCCCTGTTGGTGTATAGTTCGGATTGCTGCAAGCAAAAAGCTGATCTACCAGCCTATCAATTTCCTCTTGGTGTAGTTTTTTCCCAGCTGGAATGCAAGCCCGCTTGGCCAATGATTGCGCTAGATTCTCCTGTATGCTCAGCGAAAATGCTGTTTGGTTCCACTTAAACTGCTCCAGCACCCCCTCCAAAAGCAATTTGGGGTCATGCTCTATCGCTTCGGCCGGGCAACCGGCCACAATGAGGCTATCCTTGCCAAAAAACTCTAGCACAAAGCCTAACGCTTGAATATCCGCCAAGTGCGCCTCCACCAAGGTTAAGTCAGCAGGATTAAGCGCAATATGTACCGGAAAAAGCAACTGCTGGGCACCACATGGCTGCTTGGTAACCGAAGGCTGCAAGTAGCGTTCATAGAGAATGCGCTCGTGCGCAGCATGTTGATCAATGAGTAAAAGGCCAGACTTAATGTGCGTAAGAATGTATCGGCCATGGAGTTGTATTTTGATGCTGCCTTTGGCTTCAGGCTTCAGCGATGATATCTCCGGCAAAAAGTTGCTTGCGCTAGAGCGTTGAATGCTGGCAGAATCCTCCGTTGGCAGTTGGTCTAGCCCTTTAAAAAAACCTTCCCATTCCTTGTTGCCCCGTTGAGGGAGCACGTTAGGCCCCCTAAACTGCGTGTAGTCTTTCTCCGCAGTGCTGCTCCAGACAGTAGTGGCTGCCGCAGGAGCATCAAAAAGAGGGAAGTTGACATTTTGCTCAAAGTCAATAGAAGGGGCAATGTGGTGAACCGAAAGCGCCTTTTTTATAGCCGCTGCCAGCATAGCGTAGACCAACCGTTCATCATCAAACTTAATTTCTGTTTTGGTGGGATGGACATTCACATCAATGCGGGCAGGCGCTATCGCTATAAAAAGCACATAGAAGGGAAAAGCATTGGGCGGCAATAATCCCTCAAAAGCATTTTTGACTGCATTGTGCAGGTAAGCGCTTTTGATAAATCGTTGGTTGACAAAGAAGAACTGCTCACCCCGTGTTCTCTTTGCATATTCCGGCTTGCCAATGTACCCCTCAATCTTCACCACGTCCGTTTCCTCGCTGCACGGAATAAGCTGCTTCTTATAAGTCTCCCCCAACAGATGGACAATGCGGTGGCTCAGTTTGGTGGCAGGCAGCTGGTAGGTTTCTGTTCCATTTTGGTAAAACGAAAAAGCAATATCCGGCCGCGACAAAGCTACCCGCTGAAACTCGTCCAGAATGTGTTTGGTTTCCACAGGGTTGGACTTCAGGAAGTTCCTGCGGGCGGGCACATTAAAGAAAAGATTTTTCACGCTGATTTTTGTGCCATGGGGCGCAGCAATGGGGGTTTGGGCCTTAATCTGAGAACCCTCGATTACAATCCGCGTGCCCAATTCTCCCGCCGTGCGGCACGTCTCCATCTCTAGCTGAGAGATGGCGGCAATAGACGCCAGCGCTTCCCCCCGAAACCCCATGGTGTGGATGTCAAAGAGATCGTCCGCCGTTTTTATCTTAGACGTGGCGTGCTTTTCAAAGCTCATTCTCGCATCCACCTCCGACATGCCCACGCCGTTGTCAATAAGCTGAACAAGGGCCTTGCCCGCATCCTTGATGGCCACCTTAACGCTGCTGCTGCCGGCATCAATGGCGTTCTCCATCAATTCCTTCACCACCGAAGCTGGGCGCTGCACCACCTCACCGGCGGCAATCTGGTTGGCAATGTTGTCTGGGAGTAAGCGAATAACGTTGGGCATAGTGGAGAATGACGGTGTTGCTGCAAAGGTAGGGAGTTACGCATACGCCACCTTCAGTTCCTTCCCAGAAAAGGCAATCCCCAGTGCTGTCCACGCTTTTATGTGGGCAGCCTCGGGCATACGCTGGTATTCTTTGTCTTTAATTTGCGCCAAGGCCTTTTCGGCGAGTTGGGTAAGGTGCTTTTCG
>CAJQOF010000018.1 GCA_905479855.1 uncultured Cytophagales bacterium | reverse complement strand
CTTCCTTCTTCCTAGTAGTAGTCCAATAGCCGCTCCCATAGTTTACAAAGAGCTGCTCTCCCGTTTTAATCTCCTTTTTGGCCACATAAATGAGATGCCAGCTATTGCCCTGGAAAACAAATTTTGTTTCCACATTAGGCTCGTCACTATGGTTAATAAATCTCCCCTCATTGCCGCAAGTACGACCATCCAAAAAGTACTTTATTCCTCGAAGATTACAATTTTTACCTGGCGGATAGACCCAGGTAAAAGTGCTATCGCTTCTTTTTTTGGCTACTTCACCCGTATACTCCATAAGGAAGTCACCTGGTTTAAAATCCTGATCCGCAGAAACCCCATAGCCTACCCGGTCGTTAATATGATAGACAGAGATTGGCGCCATATAACCCTGTGCAATTTGAGCCCCATACTGCGTAGTAAGGGCATCGTACTTACTTTCATTGCCTTTGTAATCGCTGTAATCCTGAGGGGTAAGGTTGGCCAAAAAGCTGCAATCGTTGGAAAACTTTGGTTGAGATGTGTATGTAACCCCTAATTTTTGGAAAACCTGACGGTTTTCTTGAGAACCCTGACGGCTTTCTTGAAAAACCTGACGGCTTTCCTCAGGTGTTGTGGGTGTGTTAGGGTCTGGTTTGTCACAGGCAACCAGCATAGCAAAGGCCAGGCAAAGGATATTGAGTAAGCGAATTTTGTTGCGTTGCATTGTTTGTTTTCTATAAAGATGAATGGCTGCAGCTAATGTGAAGCAAAGGTAAAGAAATGTTTACGCAGCTCAGGTCTATTTGTACCGATTGCTTATACCTTGGTCCTGAAGGTCATCAATGCTTTCATCAATGTCTCCCCGGCTGACGCTAAGAATAATACCCACCGCAATGCCGGTGAATAGGAGGGAAGTGCCGCCCATGCTTAGGAAGGGCAGGGGGAGGCCCGTAACAGGCCCTAGCCCTACAGCTACCCCCATATTAACCATTGCTTGGAGCGCCAACGAAAAGCTGAGCCCGGCTGAGAGCAATCCCCCATAGGCCCGGTTGGTTTGCGATACAGTGCGAATACCCCTGTAGAGCAAAACCAGGTAGAGCAATACAACCACTATGCCACCCACAAGCCCATACTCCTCCACCAAAATGGCATAAATAAAATCAGAGTAGGGGTGCGGCACAAAGTTACGTTGTTGGCTATTGCCTGGTCCTTTGCCATAGAGCCCCCCCGTAGCAATTGCGATATAAGCCTGTTCGGTCTGGAAGGGCAACTCACCTTTTGCAAAGGTTGTTAAGCGACTCATGGCCGTTTCTCCCCGCTGTCCCGCATAGATGGCTACCGAGCCAGCTAATAGCCCCACCAGTGTTAGGGAAAGCAGATAGCGCACAGGCACTCTGCCCATGTACATCAGCAGCATGCAGGTGATAAAAAGCAGAAAAGCAGAAGATAGATTGGTGAGCGCAATAAGGCCGCAGATTACCCCACACCAACCAAGCATAGGCGCCAATGTATCCCGCAGGTCATCGATATTGTGCTGCCGCTTGGCCAGCATATTGGCCAGGTAGGCAATGAGGGCAAGTTGCGCCAAATCGGAAGGCTGAAAAGCCTTGTTAATAAGAGGAATTGTCAGCCAACGAGAAGCCTCGTTCAGCGTAAGGCCATAGCGCCAAGTCAGGAGCAACAACGGCACCGAAATCCACAAAGCCAGCTTAGACAAACCTGCATAGTAGCGGTAGTCGATCGTGTGCGCCACCCACATAGCCCCAAAGCTGCTTAGCATCAGCAAAGAGTGTTTCATTAAGTAATATTCTGTATTGCCCTGCATCTGCCGGTAAGCCAAAGAGCTGGCAGCGCTGTAAACAACCAGGATGCTCAGGATAGCCAAAAAGAGCATGACGGCCCATATCACTGGGTCCCCCTTAAGGTTTTCTCGTAGGAATCGGGTGAGGGCTTTTTTCGTTATCTGCTGGGCTGCTATCATGAGGTTTTTGGGGGTTTTGGGGCACGTTTAGCTTGCAGGACCGCTTGTTCAAAGCAGACACCCCGTTCCGCAAAGTTCTTGAATAAATCAAAACTAGCACAAGCAGGGGCCAGTAACACCACATCCCCAGGTTGTGCCAACGAGAGCGCTATAGCCACCACGCGTTCCATGCTTTGTGTTTCATGGATAGGCTTTATGGCCCCCTGCATTGCCTGAATGATGGCGCTGTTGTCCTTGCCCAAGCAAATCATGGCCTTCACCTGTTTCTTCGCCAGCGGTAAAATCGCGGAATAATCATTCCCCTTATTATACCCCCCTGCTACCCAAATAATAGGCTGCGTAAAGCTCTCCAAGGCTACATAAGCAGCCGCCACGTTGGTGGCCTTAGAATCATTGTAAAAATGTACCCCCCCAATTTCACCTACCCACGCAAGACGGTGGGGCACTCCCGTGAACGTACCCAGGCCGGTTTGTATTGTTTTTTCATTGACCCCTAGCAGTTGGGCTACCGTGATGGCTACCCGTGCATTAAAGGCATTATGTGCACCCTGAAGTTGAAAGCTACTAGTGGCAAGCAGCCGAAGGGTATCCTCTGCTCCCGCACTAGGCTGCTGCGCAGACAAAGGATGTTGGCAAGGAGGGAGGTCGTGCTTTTGGAGATAACCCCGAATATTGGGGTCATCTTGGTTGTAGATAAAATGCTCCTGCGCCGTCATATTTTGCAGTAGGCGAAATTTTGCCTGGGCGTAAGCCTCCATTTTTCCTTGGTACCGGTCTAAGTGGTCTGGGGTAATGTTGAGCAAACAACCTATCGCTAGTTGGCATTGATGCATGCCCTCCAGCTGGAAGTTGCTCAGTTCTAGCACATAATAGTCATGCGTCTCTTCCAGTACCATTTTGGCAAAGCTAGCGCCTACATTGCCCGCTAGGCCCACATTCAACCCACCCTTCTTCAGCAGATGGTAAGTAAGGTGGGCCGTAGTTGTCTTGCCATTGGTGCCCGTTATGCCAATTAGGAAAGCCTTGGTATAGCGGCTGGCAAATTCTATCTCATCAACAATAGGCAGCTTTGCTTGCTGGATAGCCAGCACAATTGGGGCGCTGTTGGGAATGCCTGGGCTCTTCACTACCTCATCAGCGGCCAGTATCCTTGCTTGCGTATGCCCATCCTCTTCAAAAGCGATGCCATGCGCTAGCAGCACCTCTTTGTAGGGTGCACTGATCTTGCCGATATCGGAGACAAACACGGCCAGTCCCTTTGCCTGTGCTAGCAGTGCCGCGCCTGTGCCGCTTTCTCCACCACCCAATATTGCTATCTTTTTCATTCGGAATTCTTTGCGTGAGGTGCAACCGCTATAATCTCTTTTCGAGAGCGCCAAAGGTAATGTTTTTTTGTTGCAGTTATTCATTAAATACCTCATTTCTGTCTTATTTAAGCAATATTCCAGAATTATTTACCTATTTTTGCCTCAGTAAAGAACGCTACAGAAACCTACGCTT
>CAJQOF010000017.1 GCA_905479855.1 uncultured Cytophagales bacterium | reverse complement strand
TGCCTTCCGCATCATTTGTTCCTTGTAGATAGCCTTTAGCCGTTCTTCTCTGTGGCCAATGGAGGGCTTGGCGTAATAGGCCCTCTTGCGGACCTTCTTCAGCACGCCTATTTTCTCAAACTTCTTCTTGAAACGTTTGAGCGCTCTATCCAGCGTCTCTTTGTCCTTAACTTGGATGGTGATGTTACCTTCTCTCATGGGGTATTGGTTACGTTAATTCCCTAAAAACCGACTCCTTCTTTGCTTGTGTTGCTGCTTTAGCTATAATTTGATGGCAGTCATACAATGGCCGTTGCCTCTCTAATGAAGTGATTGGAGCAAGCAACCTATGCGGGTGTGGTTGATTTGGTAATGGCGCAAATGTAACGACACAGCCTTCTTGCGCCCAAAGTGGTTACGCTTCTCTAGCCGGACTGCGCGTCAACTTTACTATTCAGTTTTGGGAGCAGCAGTTGTCGTTGCCACCTCTCTTTTTTCAATGTTACCTCTATTTTCGGTAATACCAGGTATCCTGGTGTTAATTGTCACCTGATCAGCAGTGAGGTGTTCCCATTGCGCATAACACATCCTAGACTGCTCAATGGCACTTTCAGGGGTTTTATACCCAGCAGCTAGTTGGGCAATGAAAAAACCAATGCGTGTACGCAGCCGCCAATTTCCACAATCTGAAGCATACTGTATTGAATTTTTCAAAGTTTCCCCTCCGCTCCAAGCCCAGAGAAAAGCCGTACTAAAAAATGGCGAAGCAGATATATCGTTTGCTCTTACACTATGGCCAGCTGCTGCAACCGCATTAAATTTTTCTAACGCCAACTCCCCGTGACCTCCTCCACATGCTTCGGAGTAGACCATACGGAGTTTCCCTTTCAATTGCTCCTCACTGGCCCATTTTTTTTTGATATATTGGCTCCCTCCATGAACAAAAGTTACATAATCTATCTGATCATTCTCTTCAATGGCTTTTTCCCATATGCCCTTCATCAACGCATCATCTTCCAGCTGGGTGCCACGTACACAATAAACTTTGGAATAAGGGCTTCTTAGCATGTATGCTTTCACCAAAAGGCACCGCCAACCATCCCAACAGAAATTGAGTGGCCCCGGCCAGTTCTTTTGGTGAGCGACGTAGATAAGCGCAGAGCGGACGTTCTGGTTGCTAGGTGCGCTATGAATAGGAGCAGTATTTCCGTGGGAGGATGCTCCCCTCAACCTCATTGTATCAGTAGCGCAGGGGGACTGGGCTGTTTGGGGGTTGATGGAAGGAGCAAGAGGGCGCTCTCCTATACGATTACCCTCCCTTGAGGTGATAGCCGCCTCCTCCTTTGGTTGAGGTGTATTAGGCGCTACAAGCTCCTTACCTCTTCCCTGCTCTTTTCTAGCCATGCTTAGGTCATTTGATAACCCGGTGCAACCAACCAAAGAGAGGATAAGTGCTATACTGTGCACTATTCTTTTTCTAACCATCAAGGGAGTGTGGTTAATTCGCCACGCAAGGTTGTGCCATGAAAAAATGGACCTTGAATGGCAAAAAACAGCGATAGGGCCTTTCCATGTAGACCGAGATTGATCGGAAAGTCTATGGAGAGAAGTCCTCATAACGCTGAGGTTGTCAATTTAACTGCACCCAAAATGCAATGCAGTCGCTAAAAGGTGACAAAAGGACCACCGCAAGTAAGAATCCTCGCAATGGTCCTCAAGGAATGGGCCGCTAAGTACTAAAAAAAAGGAGATGACTTACGCTCCCACCTTTTGCGGCAGTACCATAGCCGCTGCTGACCAACTAGGAAATCGCCTTCCGCATCATTTGTTCCTTATAAATAGCCTTGAGCCGTTCTTCTCTGCGACCAATGGAGGGCTTGGCGTAGTAGGCCCTCTTGCGCACCTTCTTAAGCACGCCAATCTTTTCAAACTTCTTCTTAAAACGTTTAAGCGCTCTATCGAGTGTCTCTTTGTCCTTAACTTGGATGGTAATGTTACCTTCTCTCATGGGGTGTTTTGTTTTTGATGTGCGCTAAACGCACGGCTGCAAAGATAATGCAGAAATCGTGCGGTGCAATGTGTTTGTTGGCTTCTCCAGCATTACCACGCTATAGAGCAAGTGCCCCAGTGCGTAGCTTGTAGCTACGCACCCAATAGCCGTCTCTTACCCTATGGAAGGGTAAGAGGCGGCCCATATGCAATTGATGGCTGTGCGTAGCTGCAAGCGATAGCCAGCAACAGCATGATCTATTGATAGAAGCCCCCATAAAACTTGGCGTAGCCTCATTGTGTTGTCTTTTTTTCGATCCATTCTGGATGGGCGCCGTCGCGTAATGGTGCTAGCGTTGGGAGACCCCTTTTTCGGCGATAACTTTTTTTACTAAAAAATGCGATTCAACGCCGTGTACGCCGTTTGTGCTGCGCTATTCGTTATGCAGCGATACCGCGCGAAGTTAGTGCCCATATTGCGCATAAAAAAAAGCGCCGTGTAAGAAAAGAATTCTTACACGGCGCTTTAGGGAAAGCTATCTATCAGTGGATAGAAAATAATAAAAAAAGGCGACGACCTACTCTCCCACCTTTTACGGCAGTACCATCGGCGCTGCTGGGCTTAACTTCTCTGTTCGGAATGGGAAGAGGTGTAACACCAACGCTTTAGCCACCTATTTTAACGGTTGTTTAGGGACTTTATGCATGCATACGCTTACATAACAGCCAACTAAACGCAAGTTTAAAAAACAAATTGTAAAAGCAAAGCGGGTAAATCCAAGAAGCAATCGGGCAATTAGTACTGCTCAGCTTTGTTATTTCTATCTTTATACCTACAGCCTATCAAGGTCATCGTCTATAACCGCCCTCAAATGAAGCCTCATCTTGAGGCGAGTTTCGTGCTTAGATGCTTTCAGCACTTATCTCATCCAAACGTAGCTACCCTGCAATGCGGCTGGCGCCACAACAGGTACACCAGAGGTTTGTCCAACTCG
>CAJQOF010000016.1 GCA_905479855.1 uncultured Cytophagales bacterium | reverse complement strand
CCGGACTGATATGGAGGGGGATTGTGCGCTTCGGCAAGGGGACAGCGTGAAGATACGTGGGCAGGTGCAGATCGGCGAAATAGTGCGCGTAAAGAAGACCAATGCTACCGTTGCTACCGTGGCCTTTACTTTTGTGGAAGTCACCGTAGCAGTAGATCGGCTCGAAAAGGTTCTGCCCCCTGTAAGCAACAGTACGCAACCCAAGACGCGCCTCCTGAACATAACTGATAGTGCCGCTGCCTTCAACACAGAAATTGATCTGCACGGCATGTCCATAGCGCAAGCCTTAGCGGCCGTGGAGAAGTGGGTAGACAAGGCGTCCTTGTTGGGCCACAATCATTTAAAGGTCATTCATGGGAAGGGAACCGGAGCCCTGCGCCATGCTGTACGTACACATTTGCAAGCGCATACGTTGGTCGCGCGCGTTATTGACAAACATCCCTTGCCGGGTGGAGAGGGCGTAACCTGGCTAGCGCTATAAAGATTAGTGCACGGCATTGCCTGCATAGCATGTTGCCAAAAATAGATTTAACACACTACGCCTTAATTTTGCGTTATTATGAAAAATATTGTAGCCATTGTAGGAAGGCCCAACGTGGGCAAGTCAACGCTATTCAACAGGCTTGTTGAGCAGCGTAAGGCGATCATGGATAACGAGAGCGGTGTTACGCGAGACCGCCACTATGGCTATGCCGAGTGGATTGGCAAGCACTTTACGGTGATTGATACGGGAGGGTATGTGCAGAATGGTAATGCGCTATTTGAACATGAAATTCGCCAGCAGGTGCAGATAGCCATTGATGAAGCCACGGTTATTCTCTTTCTGGTAGATTGCAAGGATGGCCTTACGGGGTTGGACAAGGACTTTGCTACAATACTGCGGGCTGCTAAGAAGCCGGTGCTGGTAGTGGCCAACAAGGCGGATAGTGTACGTACCGCACTGATGATGCATGATTTCCATGCTTTAGGCATGGGGGAGCCTTATTCTATTTCTTCGGCGAGTGGCTCTGGTACGGGAGAGCTACTAGACGAGATGGTCAGCCACTTCCAGGAAGAGGTAGTGGCTGAGGAGGACACGCCCCCCAAGATTGCCATCTTGGGAAGACCCAACGTGGGTAAGTCTTCTTTTCTTAATGTACTATTGGACCAAGAACGCAGCATTGTAACGCCTTTGGCGGGCACCACGCGCGATGCGATTGATACGCACTATAAGCTGTACGGCAAAAACATCATCTTGACCGACACGGCGGGCATCCGGAAAAAGGCAAAGGTGAAGGAGAACATCGAGTTCTACTCCGTCATTCGCGCCCTTGGTGCCCTGCAAGAGGCAGATGTATGTGTGATTATGCTCGACGCCACGCAGGGGCTAGAGGGGCAGGATGTTAGCTTGATATCACTGGCGCACCGCTACAAAAAGGGCATGGTGATTTTGGTGAACAAATGGGACCTTATTACCAAAGAGACCAACACGGCCGAGACTTACAGAAAGGAACTACTAAAAAAATTGGAGCCGCTGGACTACATCCCGGTCCTCTTTATCTCAACAGTGAAGAAGCAACGCATTTACCAGGCCATAGAGAAAACCTTGGAAGTGCATGCCAACAGAAGGAAAAAAATTGCAACGTCAGCATTGAACAAGATGATGCTACCCGCCATTGAGCGGTATCCTCCACCCGCCATCAAGGGCAAACACATCAAGATCAAGTACATCACGCAGCTACCCACTTACACGCCGGTCATTGCTTTCTTCTGCAACTTGCCGCAATACATTAAGCCGCCTTATAAGCGGTATTTAGAGAACCAATTGCGCAGCAATTTTGCGCTGGAAGGGGTGCCGGTTAAGTTGGTCTTTAGGCAGAAGTAGCACCCATTCCCGGAGTATCTTGGCGTCAATTTTCTCAAAAAAACAGCTTTTCTGGGGCATAGGGTATTTTTTTAGAAAAAAACAGCCCTCAGGGAATGTAAAGGTCTACGCATCTAGCGCTTAGCATAGCCGGAAAAAAACAGCTTTTATTAACTGTAAACGAAGATTTTGACTTACTCCGGAAATTGCTGCAGAAGTAGTAGTACGTTATCAATTATCGGTTATTAGTTGTCACGACTATCCCCCTTTCAGTTCAGAACATGGGGTGTCTTCAGGGGGGGCACCTCAATTGGTGCCCCCCAACGCCTTAAGAGCACACTTCCCAAAAACCTTCCCCGGTATTCTCAGGTGGAATGGGCATATAGGCCAACCATTTTAAACCACGTAAAAAATGAAAAAATCTATCTACGTATACAGCTGTGCCCTGCTCTTATTAGGTAGTTGCAGCGGCGCAGCAACACAATCCAGGGGAGTGGATGGCGGCGAAAATAAAACGGCAGCCCCATCGGCCCAAGAAGCGGTACAAAATGTAGCCAAACAATATTCGGATGATGGCGACCAAGAGGAAAAAACCAACCTTTTTATCTCGATGACTGCTGTTCCAGATGTGCTACAACTTCAAGGTAGTGATCCTCTTCATCGTGAACTACTACACCTGGGTCGCGGAAATAGGAAAGCACTCTCCAATATGCTTACACGCAGCAACCCAAAAACATTTAATATTTCGTACGTATCCAACAAGTATGGCACAACGCCACTTCACCTAGCAGTACAAGCTCCTAATCCAGATGCTGTTAAGCTGTTGCTAGCCTATGGAGCAGACCCTGATGTACGTGTACAAATGGGTCCATATATGGTGCCTTCTGGCGGCAGAGGAGATTTCCCCAAGGCAGGTGGTTATACAGCCGTAGAACGTGTGTTTGACATACGTGGTGCACGAAGAGATATAGGA
>CAJQOF010000015.1 GCA_905479855.1 uncultured Cytophagales bacterium | reverse complement strand
CACAGCCGTAACCGCCAAGAGCATTAATATAATACTCGATAATACTCTTTTTTTCATAGTAGATAAACTTTAGTGTGTTAAAAAGGTTAATGATTAAACAACGTAAGCGGTAAATTTAGTCTATACCACACACAGGTACAAACCAGCACCACACGGTCTGCCAAAGATGGGCGCCATCCAATTACCTAGGAGCGGCATCAATAGGGCCTTTAACAGCCATTGCGCAGCGAGGTTATCTTCAGCATCGCCTCACAAAAGGAAAAAGCCGCGTACCTTTGCCCCCCTCACCCAACGCGTTTCCCCAATGATCGATTTTAACTGCTTTACCCTAGACAATGGCTTGCGCGTAGTTGTGCATGAAGACCCCAGTAGCGCTATTGCCGCTGTCAATATTATGTACGATGTAGGCTCGCGCGACGAGGCGCCCACCAAAACCGGCTTTGCCCACCTCTTTGAGCACTTGATGTTTGGGGGCTCTCAAAACATTCCTGTCTATGATAGGCCACTGCAGCAGGTGGGCGGTGAGAACAATGCCTACACCACTCCTGATATTACCAACTATTACTGCACACTCCCTGCTGCCAACCTAGAAACTGCTTTTTGGCTTGAATCGGACCGTATGCTTGGCCTCTCTTTTGCGCCTAAGGTCTTGGCGGTGCAGCAGAAAGTGGTGATTGAAGAGTTTAAGGAGGGCTACCTGAACCAACCTTATGGTGATGTATGGCTGAAGTTGTGTGACCTGGCTTATACCCAGCACCCCTACCGCTGGCCGACGATTGGCAAGGAGATTGGCCATATAGAAGCAGCCACTATGGAAGACGTTAAAGCGTTCTTCTACCAATTTTATGTGCCCAACAATGCCGTGCTCGTGGTGGCTGGCGGCGTGCGCTACGATGATGTTAAGAGACTGAGTGAGCGATGGTTTGGCCCCATCCCTACCGGGCCAGCCTACCAAAGAGCCCTACCCCAAGAGCCCCCACAAACATCCCCCAGAAGCTTGCATGTAACAGCCGATGTGCCGCACAATGCGCTCTACAAAGCCTATCATGTGCCAGGGCGGCTATCCCCAGACTACCATACTGTTGAGCTAATGACAGAACTCCTGGGCGGAAGCAAATCTTCTCGGCTCTACGAAGCGCTGGTCAATAAAAAGCAGTTCTTTAACAGCATTGAGGCCTACACCACAACGTCCAACGATCCTGGGTTATGCATCTTGAGCGGCACACTGAATGAGGGGGTTTCTTTTGAAGTGGCGGAGGAGGCCATGCAGACAATCATTGCGGAGATAGAGCGGGAAGCCATGCCGCCCCAGGAGCTGGATAAGCTAAAAAACCAAGCAGAAGCGCATCGCACCTTTGAAGCAGTAGGTCTCTGCCACCGAGCAGAAATACTAGCAGAAGCGACCCTGCTAGGCGATACCAACTTGGTAAACCGGGAGGCTGAAGAGATAGGCAAGGTCACTGCAGCGGCGATAAGGCAGGCAGCGCAGCGCATGCTGCAGGGGGACAATTGCTCTACGATTTATTATCACCGAAAAGGATAGAGAAGCGTTGTGGTCAGGAGAGTACGGGGTTTTCGGCTATGGTTATTAGCCGCCCACAAGATGGTGCCCAGCATACATGGTAGGGTCTTGCGTTAAGCATTCAGCATGGCGTTCGGAATAAGGAGCGGGTGTTGCACCACGGAGGCAAACGCGCTGTATGGCTTGGGCCACTCCTTCTAGCTCACTTACATGCTGCGGTTCTTGCCTATCAAACGCTAGCCCCATGCAGTTGACCAAAATGTCGGCCAAAACTTCAACTAGACCTCGCCTAGAACTAGCAGCGCCAATAATCTGGGGAACATACGAGCGGTATTCCGACAATGCGGCATTCGCCGGAACCTCAATAGGGTTCCAAGTAGACAGCACTCGATTGATATCGCGCTCAATTTGATTGCTCTTTTTCATAAAACATTGATTTAGTAGGGTGCGAATTTACCCGCTATACTGTCACCAAACATCGTGATTATCCTACCGCTAATATCGACTACAACTGTATTTTTACCTAATGTGTACCTAAATTGTTTTCCATATCTACCAAACTTTTCTGTAACGCTTCCCTTGCGTATAATTTCAGCAATACGTTCTGGAGTGAACTGCCTCGTTATTGCTTGGTTTATACCATGTTTCTTGAATCCTGGTAGCATAATCATCAACCAATAGAATGGCTTTCAAAATCCCTGCATGCCTTGCGCCCCATTGTCGGATCGAGGTTAACCCAGTAAATACTACCACGTTTCATCCTCCAAATCATCTTGAGGAAGGGCATCCCAATTCTGCATTTCTTCATCAAACTCCTGGTCCTCTTCTACTTCGGTAGCACATTCGTAGCAGGTTTCTTCATTACCTGTTATTTCCTCTCTTACCGATTGCGCAATAACTTTTTCTTTGTTTTTTCGGGATGTAGAGGCAGAAGAATGCGGTGTAGCCGCTTTAGGTGATGGAATAGAGGCTTTTTTTGTAGCAGCCATAGTAGTAGAGATAGTGGTAAAGG
>CAJQOF010000014.1 GCA_905479855.1 uncultured Cytophagales bacterium | reverse complement strand
CTTCTCTACATCTGTAATCCCAGAAGGAATGCAAATAATCATCCTATGCATCAAAGGCGTAAAAAAGCCCCATTTGCTGATATTAATCATTTTTATCATGCCCCGAATCATGTGCTCAGCTGCATGGAAGTCTGCAATCACCCCATCCTTTAGCGGACGCACAGTTTTGATGTTGTCATGCGTTTTCTCATGCATTTGCATCGCTTTCTTGCCCACGGCAATCACCTTGTTGGTGGTTCTATCAATGGCGATGATTGAGGGCTCATCTACAACAATTTTTCCATTCTGTATGATTAACGTATTGGCTGTCCCTAGATCAACGGCAATGTCACTGTATAAAAAGTCTAAAAGTCTCATTTCTAAATATTTGGCGCCGTGGCTGGTCTGCTTACTATACCCATTCCACCTAAGAATGTAGGATTATTTTTTTACAAACCTATGTTTGGGGCGCATAATGCCCTAACTTGGTGTTTGTAGTGGCTTCTTTTTCTGGACCACTTTCGCTACAAGTATAAGGAATATTTCACAGGTGGCACCGTGCCAAAGGTTTGTCTTGGTTGCAAGCGCATCAGCTTGCTTAAACCATTCCTAACCTTGTGCCCCCCCTGTTGCTTGGTTTATTCCTTTTATGCAGGGGAAAAGGCCTGCGTGAGAAGGACCGGATGCAAGGTAGAAAGGCACAACTTTACGAATATTTCCCCGTGAAATATCCCCTTTTTTCTCAATGCGTGGTCCAATGTGGGTACCCTCCTCTATAATTGTTTGCCATTGCTCCCTACCAGCGTTACCAGCACTGATCAAAAAACTCCATCGTTATTTTTTTAAATTCTTCTTCCACTTGTTTCAGCCCTAGCTTCCCGGCCATGGGGGCATAATAGGAGACTGCTTCATCGATCAATGCCAGCCGTTCCTTAGCCACAATCCCATGTATCGTGCGCATGTCGTGCAGCTTGGCCGCTACCTTGATGTAGAGCACCCGCTTGTCCTCCTTCTCCACCAGTTCATTTACATGCTCCAAGGGGGTAAGTGTCACGCTATAGGCGCTCTCTGCGCGTAGGGTCATGTTGGTTGCCTTGGTTACGATGTCGCTCACCTCTTTGTTAAAAAGCGTAGTGATTTGCTCTGGGTTGAGCGGCGTCTTGGCAATAATATCGTGGAGCAAGGCTGCCAAGATCGTGTTCTTGTCTTGGGTATAGCCCCGCACTATATGGGCTACGGCCAAAGGGTGGAGATAATAGGGCTCTCCTGTTTTTCTCCTGGTCGGTCCATAGTAATCCTTGATTACATCAATCGCTTTTTCCACCAACGCCATATCTACCCTCGTGTGTGCCCACATTTCTTCCAGAAAGTCATCCTCACGTTCCTTGGCACCAGGGTAGTTGTCATCCGCTCTTGGCCAAGCTCCACTACCATTAATGCTGGGGTTTTCCATGCGCTCGGAACGCACTTCCCGGATGTTCATTGGAATGACGTAATAGAGGGCCAGGGCACCCTCCACTTTCTCCATGGCGGTGTAGCCATAGTGCGCTTTCACTATTTGTTCATTGGCCACTAATGGCAACGCTTCCACACCTTCTGCTGCGCTTTGCTGCCAAGCCATTTGTGCCATGTACTGGTTGGAGACGGCGGGTAGCTGCGTTGCTGTGGTGATGGTGAAGCATATGGCCTCTACCGTCTTTATCTTGTCCGTTCGGGTTTCGTCTACCAGATAGGCAAGTTTTGTAGGCGCAGTGGCTACTAGCACAGGCCCTGCTGTTTCCTCCATTCTGCTCACAAAAGCAGCGCTATTGATCAATAGCTTCTTGATGGTTGGCAGATCACATTGCAGAGAGGTAGTAAGGGGAGAAGCATGAAACAGTACCTTTTGTTCTCTTGCTTTAAGGGCCTCCTCTACGCCGCTAAACAGATCGCGTAGCGCAATTTCCCTTACCTCCTCTAGGGGCAAGTAGCCGATGGCACGGTGTTCAAATCGGTCTAGCTTCACCGAAATTTGGGCCAGTGCATTAGCCAACGATTCTGCCTCTTCCTCTAGCTTCTCCGATTTTTCTCTTTTAAAGATATTGTCTAGCAATGTCTTGCTGCTCTTGGCAAGCGTTGCCATGTTCTCCACGCCGGCATTTTTCAGCATCTTGATCATATTGGACCTGCCTTGCTGGCTCTCTATAAGCTCCTCTTGGGTTTCCTTGTGTTCTATGGCTAGGCGGTTTTTCTGGGTGGAGAGGGTGTCAAAGCTTTGTTGTTTTCTGCGGGCGAAGAAGAGGCCGATGATGGTAGCTGTGAAAATTTGATGAACCAGGCAATATCCGGAGTCTAGGCTTAGCTGCAGATGAACAGGCCCCACCACAGTTGTATAGAAGAATAAGCCGAGAGTAATACCGAGAGCACTTAGCATGATAAAAGTTACCCAGTCTACCAGTACAACAAGCGCAAGAATTGTTACTGCTATGTTCAGCAACCAGGTACTACTACCCTCTGTGAGCAACAGCATTACTGTGTTTGTAAAGGGCAGGCAGTAGAAGAGTATTAAATGCCATAAAAAAGGAAAATAGGG
>CAJQOF010000013.1 GCA_905479855.1 uncultured Cytophagales bacterium | reverse complement strand
TTTTTTCAAATGCCTTGTTCGCATCCTTTTCACAGCCAAAAACTTGCGTTGCGAGCTGCTTTAGCACTCTATTGCATTCCTTCTCGGCTTTCTCTATCGTTCTTTCCAGTGTTTGCACCTCTCTTTTGTAGCCTTGCGCTGAATACACCAAACACCATCTTTGTGACACTCCTTTATACTTTGATTTAACCATGTGAAACTTATACCCACCCTCCAATTCCCCATCCCATTTCAACTCTGAGGAAGGTTTGGCGATCAGTGTAGATGCCTCCTTAATAGTTCCTGGAACGCGTGAAACCCACTTGCAGTTCACTTTATGGGCTACAATATTGCTGTACATAGCCGCATCTCCTACGTAGATAAAGTCCGGTGATTGTTTCAACGACTTGTGAAAGTTCTTGAGTACCTCGGGTACTTTAGGCAGTACAGCTTGATCAGAAGCATTCCCTGAATGTGCCTGCATAAACAGGGGAAAGGCAGCTTTTCCAGTGACAGCTAGCGTGATTACCATTTGTTTGAGGTCATTTCTCTTGGACTTGAAATAACCGTATTTAGGATAGGGGATATGATCCTCTGGTTCATCCTCGTAGGCCCCATAGACTTGCAGTGTACTTGTATCGATGTGCAAAGATTTACCTAATAGATTATTCTGCGTACCGATGATAATTGCTATTTCAGTGAAGAGCTTGGTAGTGCCATAAGCAGCAATTGCATCCAAACACCTCTCTAGCGCATCATCGTTCAAATCTTCCGCTTTGAGATCCTTACCAAATAATTGTCTGACAGGTTTGTTGGTAAAAAATTCTGGGAACAGATATAAACGGGCATTAACAAAGGCTAAACCGTTGATAATCATTGCAGCAGAACGCTCTCCCATTGTTGTTTTTGTACGAGAGTGAGAGGCCATGGGTAAGCGCTCATCAATAAGCTGGATAATTCCTAGGGAATCTATTTGGTCGGCAATAAGGCCGAGATGATCCAGTACTAATCCTTTGTACTTATTTCCTTGTTCGATTTGTGTTGTCATATGGCGTTATATTTTAGACGCCACAAGTTACAAAATCAGGAGGAAATAGGGATAGAAATTAAATACAGAGGTTTACGTAGGGAAGTGCGGAATGTCAGTTTTATGCGCCAACGCCACCTCCTTGCCACAAAAAGCCATAGATAGTTGCAGGACAGATTTTACGTGCGGCTGCGCTTTGGCCTTGGCGGTGTACCCTTTCTCGATGATCTGCGCCAAACCTTTTTCGGCCTCAGCCTCAAGCCCTTCTGGCTCTTTGCTTATTTTGTATGCAAGAACGAATGCCAGTTCTCCTCTTCCTGCTCTGGGAAGCAATATAACATCTGGTCTGCCGGCCCCACTCTCTAGTTCACTTTCTATAGTGTATCTAGATGACAAAGTAGTGAGCAAGCAAAACATAAAACCGTTGTAAAACACCTCGCCATTCTTTTCTCCTGTCTGGAAGAAACTAGCGCCGACAGCCAGTAAGGTTGTCAAATTTTTCTAAAAACCCTTTATTTTCCCCATTGCTAACAAGCTGATGAGATTATACAGTTTCTTTAGCAGGTAGAAACTTTCTCTGGTAAGTCCTAATTGCCTCTGATTAGGTGGTTCTTAGAGGGATAATTTACGAATTATTCCTCTGGGATTTTAATTAGAAATTCCTTTTCTAGCCCAGAATCGATGGATTTAGGTTAGTGCGGGAATTGCTGCTGAAGATAGTGTTTAACGTTCAAATCATACTTGGCATATTTGCGACCGCAAACCCATTTTTTCAACACCTTGGACGAATGCCGACCACAACCATCGAGTAGGAGGGGCCTCACGACTTCGACCTCTCATACCACCCTATATGCGATGTCGCATACGGCGGTTCCAATGAGGCTTAACAATGTGGTCCGCATAGGCGATAGCCTCACGAGCCCCATTGCCAATGCTCTTGCCCATGTTTCGTCATACAGTTTTATGATGCCCCCAATATGCCAGCGCCAGATTCCGGTTTCACCGATTTACCGTGGAGATTGGGAAGATATAGCCTCCTAATGCCTAATCATTGTCAATCATTATTATACGAGATTCATGTTGTGGTTAATTGACCGAATTAATTCAGGTCTTCCGTTGCTACTAAAGCTGTAAATAGTTCTTCCTCAACGTACTAGGCCTTCTGTTAACTCCTTATGCTCCGTCCAGCTACATCACTATAATCATAGCTGCAACGCAGCAGAACATAAGGTCTCTTGGGGTAAGCCGCGCCTCCTTCTTTACAAGGTGATGTCGACCATACAGCTATGCACTTCCGAATCAACTTGGGTTATGCTATCAAGTGTTAGGTTACCCAGCCATAACTGCCTGATTCGCTTCCTGTACGTCATCACCCTGGTTTGCCATCAGCTTCCTTCAGATTCGTCGTCACCGACGACACACCCTTGCCTAGGCTAGTGGACCGGTTCATTTCAGCCCACAGTGGCCTTTCATTACCAAGATACGCGCCATGCCCAGCGCACACCACATTTGCGGTCGCAATTTGCGACCGCAAATTCAACCCCCAACACTACCTCCTGTTATCTGACTATTGCCTGAAGAAAATCCCCATATTTTCGCTCACAATTTGTGACCGAAAATGTCATAAAGCCCTAACACCACCCCCTATCTGGCTATTCCCTGAAGAAAATTCCCCTATTTTCGGTCGCAAATTGCGACCGCAATTTCATAGCCCCCCCCAACACTACCCCCTATTATCTGGCTATGGCCTAAAGGAACTCACCACATTTGCGGTCACAAATTGTGACCGC
>CAJQOF010000012.1 GCA_905479855.1 uncultured Cytophagales bacterium | reverse complement strand
TATATATTTTTTTATATACAGCTCTGTGGCAGACGATAAGGGTTCCAACGAACGGCTTGAATACCTGGGGGATGCTGCCCTCTCGCTTATAGTAGCCGAGTATCTCTTCCGGAAGTACCCCCTGCAGGAAGAAGGCTTCCTTACCGAAGTCAGATCCCGCATTGTAAACCGTGCTTCACTCGGCACCTTGGCCAAGCAAATCGGCCTTAACACACTGTTGTGCTACGACAAAAAAACTGTTCGCCAAGGTGGTGGAGGCAAGTACATCTATGGCAATGCGCTAGAAGCACTCATTGGGGCTGTCTACCTAGACAAAGGCTACGAATGCTGCCGTCGCTTCGTCGTCAACCAGCTGCTCCATCTCCACATGGACCTAGAAGAGCTGGTACAAACGGATACCAACTACAAGAGCCAGCTCATTAACTGGGCCAACACAAACCGCAAGAGCGTTCAATTTGAGATTACCAGTGAACAACGCACTGGTGGCCGTTCCAAAGAGTTCACTGCGCAAGTAACGGTTGACGAAGAGGTGCTGGGGGAGGGGAAGGGCAGCAACAAGAAACAGGCAGAGCAACAGGCGGCGGAAGTGGCGCTGGCAACGCTCAACTAACGCTGTGTACCCACCCAATTTAGGCCATTGTTCATCTGCTGAATTGAGTGCTATCTTCGAGCAACAAGTAAAATTCTAATCACTAAACTCTACAATGATGAACAGAACAAACATGAAGTACGCCATAGCGCTCATAGCCCTTGCGTGTTCTTGCAGCGGACTAATAACGGATTTAGGTATGATGAAACAAGAAAACGGAGAAAAGAGCCAGAATGGCTGTAATGGAGCACACGAAGAACCACATCATCCGGCCGTTGTGAAAGAAACAGAAACAATAACGAATGGCAATGGGGAAATAGCAAAGGGTATGCCCAGTGCAGACAGGGAGTGTTTGAGTAAAAAGCAGCAATGTTGTAAGAATACCCCTTTGCTTATAATTGCAGACGAAAATAATCCAAATAGCCCCAATGTTAATATTATAGAGGCTCTCATAGAGACAACGACGGTTGCACAGAACGAAAAAAAGCAAATACCGGAAGTTGTAGCGGCTGAGCAACCAATAGTGATAGCAGAGGAATGTCCTAAAGATAGCACTGAGCTGCAAAAGATATTGAAAAGAAAATATGTGGATGCATTTGAAAAATTTGAGGAACTGTGTGGAGATGATGACAAAACTTTAGATGATTTCGAAGAATTCTTTGAGAAGCAAAAAAAGGAAGGATGTGGCTTAAACTATCCATCTGATTCCGCTATTGACGATGAATGTACTTTCTTGCACTCTGCGGTTGCATATGGAGAAGAAGACATTGTGGTGCTATTATTAGAGTTAGGGGCCGATGTAACCATACAAAGCGAGAAAAAAGGGCGTACCCCACTACACCTCGCTGCTATGAGAGGGCAGCTGGGGATGGTCAAGATTTTGGCGAAAGAAATAATTAAAGAAGGCAAAAAAGGAGAAAGAAAAGGCATTAACCAGAGAGATGTGGTAGGTGGGCACGCCCTGCATTATGCTGTCCAGGGTGGGCATCTTCATGTAGTACGGTTTCTTGTGGAAGAGTGTGGGGCGCTTGTAGGGGTACGGGATGATAATGAGGCTACCCTATTACATGTTGCTATGCAGTGTGCTACAGACGATCTGACGAATTACCTTGTTTCTAAAATTGAGGACCACGAACGTGAACAGTTCATGAATGCACAAGAGAAACGCGGGGTTACTGCTTTGCATTTTGCAGCTAGTTTAGGTAGAATGGATGCAGTAAAGTTGCTTCTAAGGCATGCCGTAAACGCAGGGCTAACAAACCAATACGGTTGTACAGCAGCTGATGTTGCTCGTGCAAAGGGATATGATGATATAGCGGAATGCATTGACCCAAAGCAAGCGAAAGAGTAATTTCTCCAAGATCCTTTTCTAAAACTCTTTTAATGAAACAAAACTATGCTAATAAAAGCCATATCTAGGATCCCTAAAGATTGGAGTAGTTGGGGCTTCCTGGTGCTTCTTTTTGTTCTTCCTTACCATGCTATAGCAGTTAATGGCCTAGAAATCCCTTCTGTAGTAAAAGCCCAAGGAAAAGAAATTAAAAGTTTGGTAATACATAACAAGGAACAATTGATGGAGTGGCTGAACAAACCCAAAGCAAACAAAGGGGCATTGAAGAAAGGGATAACAATATGTTTTCCTAAGGAAGGAGATATACCCTGGGAGTTGAATACCGATAACGAAAAAGAAAGTGAGGAGAAAGAAGGCAAAGGTCCTATAGGCGAAAAGATAGCAGAGAAGAAGGATAAAGAAGCGAAATAAACCCAAAGCAAAATGGCTGAAGCGGAGGAGAGTCTCAGAAAACACTTTTTAGATAATTATGGATCTAGTGTTTTTAACTATTCAAGAAGTGGTATTAAGGATAAGGGGACCTATGCAAAAGATAACAACTATGTAAAAAGCGCTGATGAGAAGTTCCCCTCGCCAACTTCTTTAGCGGAAGAAGCAGTAGAAATCAATGCCGCTGAATCCAATGCTGGCAAAAAATCTGGTACTACCATCTTTTGCGTAGCGCTAATGGATAGATATCACTATGTTAAAAAGTTTGCCTTTTGCAATTCGGATAATAAGCCTATGCCACCAGATATGCGTAAAAAAGCAGTAGAACTGGGTTATGATGTCATAAAAGCAGACCAATCACACGCAGAAGGGCAATTCGTGCAGTTTTTGTGCGATAGGGAATGCAGGCACAAGGGACTATATACGCATATTGTGGGCATGGGATGTGATAGACAACATTGTGATCAATGCGACTGCCTGTTGCGTTTGGTGCTTGGCACAGATTATTACGCCGTAACTGCCGTAAACACGGCGCCAATTGGGCATAAACCTGTGATGCTTGCAGGGGAAGGTATTGGAGATCCAGGAGAACTTATCAACATAGGTTCCCAGTCAACTTTCTTTATTCCAACCATTTTGGAGATGGTAATCAGGAATATGGCAGGCCTTTCTGGGGCAACAATAGATTGGGGCACCAAGTATAAGGATGCATATGCGCCAGATCCGAAAAAAAGAAGGAGAAGAGGAAAAAATCCAACTACAGAGAGTTCTCCATCATCTTCGTCCTCCTCATCTTCTTCCTCATCAACGGAAGTGAAAGCAATGTCCTCTTCATCTTCTTCCCCAGCCTTACCAAAGGAAGAAAAGCCAATATCGAGCCCGGAACCGGAACCCAAGAAAACGAAGCCCGGCAAGGAAAAAAAGGGGTAGAAGAGAAAAAGGAAGAGGAGGAGTAGCAACAGGCGGCGGAAGTGGCGCTGGCAAAACTCAACTAACGCTGTGTACCCACCCAAGTTAGGCCATTGTTCATCTGCTGAATTGAGTGCTATCTTCGAGCAACGTAACCACCCAGTCACCTAAAACAGCTTATACGCAGCTTAGGAGGGTTTCAAAAAATCATCCGAGTCATTGCAGGTCGATGTCACCCTAAAAAGCGCGAGTTGGGTCTTGGAACCCGTTGGTTACTCCTGTTTAAAGGCTCTCATGGCCGATTAGGGTACTTGAATAGTTACGTTTGTTTTGATAAGGAGGATTGTTTGGAGGGGTTGTTTCACAATGATCTGGCGGACTAGCTGGAGGAAAATACCACTGAGGGTGCGTTTTTTTGGAATCGGATAGCAGCAATAGTGGACTTTTATAGCGCGAAGTAGGGAGATCTTTATCGCACAGCCTCATCAGCCGGAAGGGTAGTTTTTGGAGCAATCTATATTCTGACCACTTTATTACATTGGGGGCATGGCAGAAAAAAGCAAGAGGGAGCAACCGCTAAAAGCGAAAACAAAAAGGGACCAACCCCAC
>CAJQOF010000011.1 GCA_905479855.1 uncultured Cytophagales bacterium | reverse complement strand
CCTCTCCGGCGCGTATCTTTTTGGCAATTCCTTCTGGGCTTTCGTCTTTGGGCACAAAAAACGCACACAAAATGGGGTTGTTTTTTTGGGGGATATTGTTTTCGGTGATAGTGCCTTTTATTTGCATGAGTACGGGGTAGCCGTTGTTGGTTTCTATCACCTCCACACCATGGTCGGGGTCTATGGTAATGCGAGCCCCCCATGCGTCTTCAACGTCTTTGGGAGGGGTCTTGCAATTGTCGCAGGATACAGTGAAAAGAAGACAAAAGGCTGAGAGGTAGCAAATACGTTTCATAGAGAATTTTTTGGGTGTAATGCTATTTTTTAATCGTGCGCCATGGTGAGGTAAGGAAGCAATAAGCTGGATGGCTTACAGGGGTATAAGGTAATTGGTTGCCAGGGCCTTACAGCATAAGGTCCATAGGAAGCCCCCCTAGCATCCCCGATGCGCTCTCTTTTATCTCCGCTTGCACCCGCTCCTCCACAGCGTTGTTGGCCAGTGTAATGGCGGCAATAATGAGGTCTTGCAAGGTCTCTTTCTCCTCTGGGTGCATGTATGTATCCTCAATCTCTAGCTTCAGCAACCGCTTGTGCCCATCCACCGTGGCCCTTACAGCGCCAGCGCCAGCCTCGCCAGTGGCGTGTAGGTGGGTGAGCTGTTGCCGAACCTCTTGCATCTGTGCTTGCATCTCCTTGGCCTTGGCCAACATTTTTGTGAAGTCTTCCATAAAACAACGCGGTTTATTCCCGACAAAGTTAGGATAATTTTTGCAGTAATTGTACCAAGGTATGCTCTTGCTGGCCGCCGGTCTGCATGTTTTTTAGCATGACCATGCCGGCAGCCTGTTCTGCTTCTCCAATGATGGCCACCCAGGGCAGTTGCCGTTTGTCTGCATACTGCAGCTGCTTCTTCAATTTAACCGGCTCCGGGTAGATCTCTGCCCGAATGTGGTGGGCGCGTAGTGCAGCCAGCACGCGCAGTGCCCACGTTTCGGATGAAGGGTCTAGGTTGGCAATGAGTACTTGTGTGGTTTTGCCCACAGTAGCAGGGAACAAGGCTAACGCTTCTAATACCTGGTAGAGCCGGTCTAGGCCAAAGGAAAAGCCGACCCCAGTAATACCAGCCACCCCAAAGATGTCGGTAAGGCCATCGTACCGCCCCCCGCCGCCAATGCTGCCCGCTTGTCCCTTTATTTTTACCTCAAAAACCGTTCCCGTGTAGTAGGAGAGTCCTCTGGCCAAGGTAGGGTCTAGTGTAATGGCGTGGTTTTCTAGGCCTAGCGCCTCTACGTAGCGCATTATTTTTTGCAGGTCCTGTAGGCCCTGCGTTCCCGCGGCTGCCGAGGCCAATTGTGTGGAGAGTAATGTCCACCGCGCTGCTTGTGCGGTGGGTAGCGCAAAAAGGAAGGCAAGCTTCTCCAAAGCAGCCGGTGTAAACCCCCTTCGCTGCAGCTCCTCCACCACCTTCTCCTTTCCCACCTTCTCTAGCTTGTCTAGCGCCATACAGAGCGCTTGCTCCTTGTCCGCTGCACCTGCCAGTGCGGCGAGGCCCTTTAGTATGCCCCGGTGGTTAATGTGTAGGCTAAATTCTTTGACCCCTAGTTGGCGCAGCACTTCGTGGATCATGACCAGGATTTCGGCCTCGCACAAGAGCGAGTCTGCGCCTACGATGTCCGTATCGCACTGATAAAACTCTCTGTAGCGCCCCTTTTGTGGGCGATCGGCGCGCCATACTGGCTGTATTTGGTACCTCCTAAAAGGAAAGGTAAGCGCCTCCTTGTTCATGGCCACATACCGCATTAGGGGCACCGTAAGGTCATAGCGCAGCCCCTTGGTAGCAATTTGTGGCAACAAAGTTTTGTAGTCCGTGGTAGGCGCATCCACGCCAGCGAGGAAATCCCCTGAGTTGAGCACCTTGTAGAGCAACTGCTCCCCTTCGTCACCATACTTACCCGTTAGCGTAGCCAGATATTCCAGCGTAGGCGTTTCTAGTGGCAAAAAGCCATACTTCTCGTAGATAGCGCGAATGGTATCCACCAGATAGTTCCTTTTGAATACCTCTAGGGCCCCAAAGTCGCGTGTGCCCTGCACCAGGGTTGGTTTTTTAGTCTGCATGTAAAATGGTTGAAATAATGTACTGTAACCAGCGAGTGGTTGCCCGCTTTGCTAAGGGCCATCTCTTGCTCCCTATCTTTGTCAAGTTTTCCCGGCTAGCTTCTCGGCAAAGGTAGCGTCTTTTTCTCTTCCCAGATAAAGCGTGGCTACTCAATCACTGATTTATGACCCCTACTAAAAGATATCTGTTACTCTTCCTTAAAGGCGTTGGCATTGGCAGTGTGGACATCGTGCCGGGGGTTTCTGGCGGCACCATTGCGCTGATTACCGGTATTTATGAGGAGCTGCTTGGGGCTATCCAATCCTTTGATCTGGCAGCACTCCGTTTGCTTAAGCAGGGAAAGGTAGGCGCTTTTTGGCAACATGTGCGGGGTGCTTTTTTGCTCCCATTGCTCCTGGGTATTGGCTTTAGCCTGGTTACGGCGGTACACCTCGTTACTTACCTATTGCACAGTTATTCCATCCAAACCTGGTCCTTTTTTGGGGGGTTGATCGTGCTCTCTTCATTCACCATTTACCAACGGATTGGGCATTGGCATCTTCGACGCTTACTTATTAGCCTGGGAGGAGGTTTGGGAGCCTATGCGCTCACCCAGGCCCCCCCCGTGCAGATGCCTAGCGGAAGTTGGTTTATTCTCTTGTGTGGGGCGCTTGCCGTTTGTGCTATGATTCTCCCAGGCATCTCGGGCAGCTTTGTTCTCCTGCTGCTGGGTAAGTATGCATTTATGCTCAACGCACTCAAGACTTTCAATGTGAGCGTCTTGGCTACTTTTTG
>CAJQOF010000010.1 GCA_905479855.1 uncultured Cytophagales bacterium | reverse complement strand
ATCCGTAACAACCACCTCCTCCAGAACAGAAGCCTCCAAGCGCTGATAGGCATCGCCAGAAAGAAGAGGATGGGTACAACACGTCCGCACAGTGCGCGCACCCTCGGCTTTCAGCTGTGCCGCAGCTTGGCAGATTGTGCCCCCTGTATCCACAATATCGTCAATGATTACAGCATCCATGCCCTCAACATCGCCTTGTACCGCTACGGTCATTACCCCCTGGGGCTGTTGTTTCTGTTTGGTACAAAGCAGCAACGGTGCATCGAAATGCGTGGCATACCGCTGGGCCCTTGCTACACCGCCTCTGTCTGGCGCTACGAATGTGAGGCGGGGCAATTTCAGGTGGGTTATATAGGGGACAAAGACTGGTAGGCTAGAAAGCTGCTCAACCGGAAAGGTGAAAAAGCCCATGATATGCTGCGCATGCAAATCACACGTCATCAGCCGATCTGCGCCAGCCGCCGCCAAGAGGTTGGCTTGTAGCCTAGCGCCAATGGGGCCGCCAGGATGGTGGAGAGCGTCTTGCCGCATGTAACCGAGATAAGGAACAACCACCGTAACGCAACGTGCTCCCGCTTGTTTGGCCGCATCAATGGTAAGCAGCAGCTCCATCATATGCTCGGCAGGTGGGTGGGTGGCTTGGATAAGACAAACGTGCGCATCTTGGACGTTTCTGTTCAGCAGGGGACGTAATTCTCCATCGGTAAAGCGTTGAAGTTGCACTTTGCCAAGAGGATAGCCACAATGCACGGAAATTTTGTGCGCTAGGGCTTCTGAGGCTGTGCCGGTGAAGAGGTGAAAAAGAGGCTCCATACCTACCCATTTATTTTCCGCTTGGCTTTCGCTGCGCAAAGCAGGCCTCTATTTCCTCCCGAGAGAGTGCATTAAAGGTATGCTCCTTGGTAAGCCCCCCCTTCCTGCCCACACAAACGCCGTAGTACATTCTTTGCATAGCCTCCTTGTCGTGCGCATCCGGGTTGATGCTGATTTTAACATTCTTGCTGAGCGCGTAGTCAATCCAGCGCCAATCTAGTTCTAAGCGCCAAGGGTTGGCATTGAGTTCAATAATTACGCCCTTCCGCGCACAAGCGTCAAGTACTGCTTGGTGGTCTAAAGGAAAGCCATTGCGGTTGAGTAACAATCGATTGGTCAAGTGGCCCAGCATGGTGGTGTGTGGGTTATTAATCGCCTTAAGTACCCGCTTGGTGGCCTCATTCTTCTTCATATCCAGGGCTGTGTGCACCGAGGCAATGACAAAGTCAAAACGGCTGAGCATATCTGCCCCATAGTGCAGTTCCCCATCTGGCTTTATGTCGCACTCAATGCCTTTGAAAATCTTGAAGGGTGCCAACTCCTTATTTAAGCGATCAATCTCGGCATGCTGCTTTATCGTAGCCGTTGGCGTAAGGCCACGCATATAAGCGGGGTTCTTATTATGGTCTGTAATACCAATGTACTCGTAGCCCAAACCTTTGCAGTGGCGCGCCATCTCCTCTAGGCTGTGCTCACCGTCACTATCAGTCGTATGGTTATGGAGCACACCACGCAGATCCTTCATCTCTACCAACTTCGGTGCCCCCTTCTTTGCCCATTCCAGCGCTATCTTCCCCTCACGTAGTTCTGGGGGTATCAAGGGAAGGCCTGCTTCTTTGTAAGCCGCCTCTTCGCTGGGGAAATCTATCGTGCTCTTTACAATGATGTCCTTTAGCAGCTTGTCGCCTACGGGGAGTGCCAAATGCTCTTTTGCACCCGTCTCCAAAATGAGTTGCTTGTAAAACGCCTGCGGCGGGCAGAAACAAACAGTCAGCTTCAGCTTGTTCTCCGCAAAACAGCCCTGCCATGTAGCCTCGGAAGCGCTGGCCCCGCTTTTCAGCGTAGTTTGTTGGTCCAACCATAAGCAAATAGTTTTGGGTTCGTCTCTGCCCACCAAGTAGGTGAGCTCGTCTACCGTTTCCATCTTGCGCCTAAACGGTCCCGTGCTAGCAACCAATAAATCGGGGAAAGCCTCACTGAGTTGTTGCTCCAGCGCCCTAGCGTAAGGCAGGGCAGTGGCATAATGAAACTGGCCTGCGTAGGTAGCTCTAAAGGCCAAACTCGCCCGGATGGGCGCCTGCCTTATCTGCCCAAAGGCTGGCAGCTTGGCGATGCGATTGTCCTCACACGCATGCAGCAGTGCGGTTAGATCTTCTATACCCAAGGTGCGCCATATTATCCGCGCCTTCCTGGGCCCAACCCCTCTCAGTGCCATCATTTCGCGCACCCCCTGGGGGGTAATGGCCACCAACTCCTCAAAGCGTTTTAAGGTGCCTGTGGCAGCGATTTCCGCAACCAAGCTGGCGCTCTCAGGTTGTATTCTAGTAAAGCCCTTCATCACCTCTATCAATGGAGCATTGATCTCCTTATGCGTCTTCTCTAGCCCAAGCGCAAGCTGCTTATAATGGTATCCGTCAGAAATCTCGTGCAACTCCATAAGGCTTGCCGTCTCTCTAACGCGTGCTATTATTTCTTCGTTGGTCATAATTATTGTGTCTTTAGTTATGCTTTTCAATAAAGCAGGGAACTAATAACTACTTTTCGCCCCCCCATTTAAGCTGCGTATAATCTGTTTTAGGTACCTGGGTAGTTACGAAGTTTTTTATAAGCTAGCTACTATCTTCTCTACTTCTGTTACGGTGAGTTCTGTAATTTCTGCCATTGTTTCTTTGGGGTGACCTTGCTTATGCATTCTCATCACAATCTTTCTCTTCCCCTTTTCTTCCCCTTTTGCTAAACCTTCTGCTAGGCCTTCTGCCCTATTATACTTAATTACTGCTGCCGTATCGATTTTATTAATGACCGAGCGTTCTTGCAACGCCCTGTCTTCATCAGTCCAAGAAGTTTCATCTAGGGCCAAAAATGCTTCCTTGAAAATAGGAGCGTTTTTGATGAGCGTTTTGTAGTCTTCACTATCCAAATCTGCCTCGGGGGCATACTTCAAAAAGTACATCCATTTCTCTTCCATGGTCTCCAGCTCGGAGATCTTAGTCTTTTTGAACTTACTTAAGTCAAAAAAAGTGAGGTGTATATCCTTTATGTGGTGTACACCAGTTTGGTCACATACCAGCTTATGGTCATACCTGTAGTTTGGATAACCCTTGAAGAGCTCATCGTTCACTATGGCGAGCAAAAAGACCGGCTGAATTTTATCATAGTCCATTCCCCCCTTCAACTGTCGTGAATGTACACGTGTAAGGTAAGCAAGCGCTCGGCGCTCGAAGCCAGAAAAACGAGACAGTTGCATCTCTATAACATACTGCTGGCCGTTGCTGTCTGTGCACGCAATGTCTAGCACCATCTCCTTGCCCGATATTGAATCTGGTGTTTGAATGGTTTGCACATAGATAACTTCCACGATCTTAGCCATGCACTCCCTGTGCTTTTCGTAGAGCAGATCATTCAGGAAGTTCACAAGGACATTGCTGTGCTTTTCTGTGCCAAATATCTTTTTGAACACAAAATCACTCTTGGGGTCTAGTAGTTGAACAGGCATACTATGTAGATGTTTAGTTGGGTTAGAGAATAAGCCGCAAAGGCCGAGGCAAAGTTAATAATATTGCAATTGCGTAGAAACAATATTTGGCCAAACAATTCAGTTCTTCAAACCCACTTTTATTCTTTTTCTTTTCCGCGAAAAGATCACCACACAATCTCCGCCAAATTATTCTTCTTTAAATAACCGTTCGCCCTCACAAAGTGCTCGTTGCCAAAGAAACCACGATGCGCAGAGAAGGGTGAGGGGTGGGGTGATTTTAGGACCATATGTTTGCCCCGATCAATTAAATGCTCCTTTTTCCCTGCGTACACCCCCCAAAGCAGAAAGACAATGTGCTCTTTCTCTTGGGATATCGTGCTAATAACCGCATCCGTAAACTGTTCCCACCCCTTTTTTTGATGCGCGCCAGGGGTGCTTGCTTGTACGGTGAGCGTGGCGTTGAGTAGCAACACCCCCTGTTTGGCCCACCGCTCCAAATTGCCATGTGACGGGATCTCGGCGGCTAGCTGATGATGGATTTCTTTGAAGATATTGACCAGTGAGGGCGGAATGGCCACCTCTTCGCGCACAGAAAAGCAGAGGCCATTGGCTTGGCCTGGGCCGTGGTAAGGATCTTGCCCCAGGATAACGACTTTGGTGGCTTCGAAGCTGCAAAGATCAAAGGCGCGGAATATTTCCTTGGCCGGGGGGTACACTTTATGTTGCCGGTACGCTTCTTTTACAAAGATTACTAAATCGGCAAAGTAGGGCTGCTGGAACTCTTTCTCCAGGTATTTCCTCCAAGATTCGGCAGTTTTAACTTCCATGAGCGCATGTTTTCTGTTGGTAGTGGGATAAAAGTATTGATTTAGGAGCGAAATTTCCTAATTTTGCGTCCTCACCTCTTATAGATGTAACTAGTATGGAATTAAGGAACTACGAAACACTGTTTGTGCTCACCCCAGTTTTGTCTGAAGAACAGATTCAGGAAGCCATTGATAAATTTAGAAGCTTTCTGGAAAAAAAGAACGCAGAAATTATTCATGAAGACAAGATGGGCCTCAAAAAACTTGCCTACCCTATCCAGCGCAAGGCTACGGGCTTCTATCAACTTTTTCAGTTTAAGGCTACCCCAGACATAATTGCCGCGCTAGAAACAGAATATAGAAGGGACGAGCGAATTATCCGCTTTTTGACTTTTGCTTTGGACAAGCATGCCGTTGAATACAACGAAAAGAAAAGGAGTGGCGTATGGGACAAAAAAGACGAACCTAAGAAAGAAAAAGCAGCATGACATTAGTAAATGAATCTGTACGCAGTAAGTATATAGGCAAGAAGTATTGCCGCTTTAAGAAACTCGGCATCAAGTATGTGGACTATAAAAGGACAGATTTCTTAATGCGATTCCTGAACGAGCAGGGCAAGATGTTGCCCCGCCGTATCACTGGCAATAGCTTAAAGTACCAAAAGAAACTAGCCAGTGCGGTAAAATGTGCTCGGCAAATGGCACTTTTGCCCTATGTAGCAGACAACTTGAAATAACGAGCAGCGCAGATCCCCTACCCAATCATGGAAATAATACTAAAAAAAGATTTTGCAGGTCTTGGCAGAAAAAATGTCACACTCAAAGTGAAGGCAGGCTATGGCAGGAACTACCTCATCCCCCAGGGCATTGCCATGGTAGCCAACGAGGTTAATAAAAAAATAGCCCTAGAAAACACCCGCCAAGCGGCCCACAAAGTGGCTAGACTGAAGGAAGAAGCAATGGCACTAGCGGTACAGCTCGACAAGATGACCATTGAAATTGAAGCGCAAGCAGGAGGTAGAGGAAAAATCTTTGGATCCATTGCCCCTGCTCGGCTTGCAGAGGCCCTCAAAGAACAGGAGATCTTTATAGATCGAAAGGACATCAGCTTTGCCAAGCCTATCAAAGAGCTCGGTGCTCACGAAGCCTCCATTACGCTCCACAAAGAGGTTGTGCATACGCTGAAGTTTAGGGTGGTCTCTGTATAGCTGCCCCCCCAACACACAAAGGCCGTGACATTTTTTGTCTTGCAGCCAAGTTGGTTGGGGAGTTTCCTAATAAAGAATAATGGAGTCAGTG
>CAJQOF010000009.1 GCA_905479855.1 uncultured Cytophagales bacterium | reverse complement strand
AAAGGTACTTGCGGTAAAGGTGGCTTCGCCCAGCAAAACAAGCCTTCCTCCATAGGCCAACAGCATTGTCATGACCAATACACCTAGAAATTCAGAGAGCAGGGGCACCAGGCTATTCTTGAGGAACATGGAGAGATTGAGCTTGGCGTAAGTTTTGTTCTCTCGCTCGAATTTTTCCTGGATATAGGGCTGCGCGGCAAAGGTCTTTATAATCGGCATATTCCGCATGGCTTCTTCCAGCACACTCATAATCCTGCCGAGCGAAGCCTGGCTCTGCGCAGCCCTCTTAAGGAGCCTTCTTACTACCGCTGTAATGCCACCGCCTACAATGGGGAGCGACAGCAGTGCTAGCCATGTTAGCTGCGGGGAGATGTAGAAGAGCACAAAGAAGAACCCGATAATGGTTGCTGGCTCTTTAAAAAAGAGCTTAAAGATATAATCTGTGGCATGCTCCACTTCCTGCACATCACTCATTATCCTGGCCATTACCTCCCCCTTATGTTGGCTGGTAAAGTAGCCCATGTGCAAGCGCGATACCTTGCCAAAAAGTTCTTTCCTGAGATTGTGTACCACATTGGTGCACACCGTTGCTGCAATAATCTCGGCCAAATACCTGAAAAGTTTGGCGAGCAACACCGAGATGATCATAATGATACAAACAAAGTAGAGGGCACTTACGCGCCCATGTGCAGCAATGGTATTGATAAAATGGTAGCTAAAAAGTGCTTTTAGGTAAGCAATGCTAAAGAAAAAGTCCGGCTTAGGGGCCAGTGTAGCCGCATCGGTAATGTCAGTTTGGCTAAATAACACTTCCAGCAAAGGGATGAGGAGGCTTAGATTGACGAGCCCAAAGAAGATAGCCAGTAGTGTGGTGAGTGCGTAGGAAAAACAGAGCGTACGTATAGCGCCCGCATAAGAGAGTATTCTTAAATAGGTTCGCATAATAATAGTAATTTTCGTCTGTGGGCCATGCCAAATATTGGCGCAAGAAGGGGCGCTAAGCTACAAATAAATCCGCGGCAATTTGGTCTGCCAAGAGCTTTCCCTGGGAGGTAAGTATTAGTTGGTGGTGGTTGAAGAGCGCCAACTTCCGCTCGACAAGCTGCGGCAGATAATTGCCCTCCTCCGCTAACGTGTAGCCATACTGCGCCTTCAGCCACGCCATATCACACCCCCACTGGGTGCGCAAGCCCGTCATCAGGTACTCGTTGATGTGGTCCTTGGTGGTAAGCACCTCCACGGTGCAAGGCACCACACCCCGCTGCAAGCTATCCATATAGCGTTGATTATTCGCCACATTGTGCTGCCTGGTTGCACCATTGTACGAATGCGCCCCAGGCCCCAGCCCCAGGTAATGGCCACGCTTCCAATAATTCATGTTATGCTGCGAGAAATGGCCAGGCTTGCCGAAGTTAGAAACCTCGTAGTGCGCGTAACCATGCGCTGTTAGCACCTCCACCAAGGTTTCGTACTGCTTGGCCGCAGTTTCTTCGTCCACCGCCTTGAGCTTTCCCTGCGCTAGCCAATGGCCGAATACCGTGCGCTTCTCAATGGTCAGGCAATAAGCCGCAATGTGCTCTGGCTGCAGCTGCATGGCCGTGGCCAAGTTTTCTTCCCACATGGCCTGGTTCATGCCCGGTAGCGCGTACATCAGGTCGATGCTAAGATTATCGAAGCCCGCTTGCCTGGCCAGCGCTACACTAGCCACACCGTTTTGGCCATTGTGCACTCTGTTGATATCCTTCAATACACTGTCCTGAAAAGCCTGTACCCCAATGCTTAGCCGGTTAATGCCCATCTCCCGCCAAGCCGCCAACTTAGCAAGGGTAACATCATCCGGGTTAGCTTCTAGCGTAATCTCTAAATCTTTGCCCAGGGAAAAATGTTGCGCAATAAGCAATAGCAATGTTTTTAGCGCTGTTGTCTCTATCAGCGAAGGAGTACCGCCCCCGAAGTAGATACTTTGCACCTGCGCCCCACCGGTGTACTGCTTCTGTAGGCGCAGCTCCTCGGCAATGGCTTGCAGCATGGGCACTTTTGTGCGCGTGTTGGTGCTAAAGTGAAAGTCACAATAATGGCAAGCCTGCTTGCAAAAGGGAATGTGGATGTAGATGCCAGCCATGTACATCAGTTGTTAGGGTCTGTTTCTTTCATACGCCAACGCCACCTCCTTACCACAAAAAGCCATAGCAACTTGCAGCACAGACTTCACATGCGGCTGCGCCATCGCCTTGGCGGTGTACCCTTTCTCGATTATCTGCGCCAATCCTTTCTCGGCGCTATCTTCAAGTCCTTCGGCATCACTGCTTATTTTGTACTCAATAACGATTGCCTGCTCTCCTTTCCCTACTCTGGGAATTAGTAGCACATCGGGCCTGCCTTTTCCACTCTCTAGTTCGCTCTCTATGGCGTATCTAGACGACAAGGTAGTGAACAAGCAAAACATAAAACCATTGTAAAAGACCTCTCCATTCTTTGCTCCTGTCTGGAAGAAACTAGCGCTGGCAGCCAGCAGGTTCCTCAACTTCTCTTCAAATTCCTCGATTTCTCCCATTGCCAACAGATGCATAACAGTACGCAAGTCTGCATCATCCGCGTTGAGTTTGCGCGCAAGCCATTTCAACAAACGCATTCTATAGATGTAGGTCACCTCATGGTTAGGGATGGATAAACGATACATTTCGTCGATTTCATCCCCCTCATCAGGATTGAGATAACCAGCGAATAGCAAGAGACTAAAAAGCCCCGTGGAGCTATTGATGTCTTCAAAGCTAATTTCCTTCATAATAGGTATTGTAATGGCTCTCCCTGCTACAAGCGCTTGCAAATCTTCCTGTATATCGTCAGCAAGCAACGCCTCATTCACCAAAGTAGTGCCCCCACTATCTATCCAATAGTAGCTCAAGTGCCCCTTCCTAGCCAGGCAGTTCATAATGGACCAAGGGTTGTACATGCTTGTCTTTTTCCCGCCAAAGGTGTAGCCATTGTACCAACGCCTAATCTCCTCTAGGCTAGTCACTGTCGGTACCTGCTGCATGAGTTGTACAACATCTTCTTCAGTGAATCCATAACAAGAGGAAAAAGGTTCGTCAAGCAAAGTATATTCATTGAGGTTGTTCAGGTCAGAAAAAAGACCCGCCTTCGCAATGCGTAGTATGCCTGTAACTAGCCCCATCTTCAGGCTTTTATTGCCCTTCAATACAGCGCCAAAGATTCCCCTAAAGAGTTCTAGTACCTTCTCAAATTGGTCTGAATCTTGCTTGCCAAATTTTCCGTAAGCATGGTTAATAGGGGTATCGTATTCATCTATCAGCACATATACTTTCTTACCAAAATGTTTTTTCAAAAGTTGACTCAAGAATTCCAAGCTGTTTTTGAGTTCTGGATCGGACATCTCACCGCTAAGACAATGAGCCAGCTGTTGCTGCTCTTCTTCGGTAAGCCATGGTTGTTTTTTAAGATAGGCATACAAGCCAAAAAGTTCCTTTATTTCTTGCTTAACGAATGCTTTTATCGCTTCATAGGAATTACCCTTGGTTCCCTTCAGCCCAATACTAATCACCGGAAACTGACCTTGATATTCGGCCATGGTTTCCTTGTGCTTGGAAATTCTGAGCGGATTCAGTTGCTTCTTCCTTCCTGTAGATGAACTTAGTTCCACTGCTCCCCCGCAAAAAAGCTTCCGATTAAACTGTTCCGCCTCCGGCAAGGGAACGCCTTGGTTATCCACCTCAATAGCCAAAAAGCGGGCCAGCATATCCATGTTGAGGCTTTTTCCCCAGCGGCGCGGGCGGGTAATCAATACCACTTTACCACTATCTTCTATAAACTCCTTAATGAACAAGCTCTTGTCCACAAATACCGTGCTCTCTAAAAGCAGTTCGGCAAAATCATCTGTGCCGGTTTTTATTGCTAAAGCCATGGTTTTCTTTTGGTTGTGGTGATCTATTTAGCTATTTCTAGTGGGAATGTGCATGCCTGCAAGCTGGGGCGGTTTTTTACAAAGGCCTAAAAGTGCTGAGTAGGTGGGCTTTATGGGCCCTTAGGGGTTAGGCGGGCTTATCGCGTAGATTCATCTTTAACCACTTATGGGCATATAATATTGCTTCCGGGTCTGTTTTTCGCACTTCATCTAAACCCAAGCAAATCATGTCATAAATGAACTGCGAATTATCACCATCGAGGTGATTGGCGTAGAAAAGAGGACCTGGCTTCACCTTGTGCATATAATCGTAATGTGCAGGAGTGCTAGGGAAAATTCTGGCAATACCCTTTCTCAAAGGCATCTGCGCATAATCTTCATTTTCAAAATAGGTCTTAAAAAGCCCGAGCAAGTAGTAAACGGTATTTTTAGGCAAGATCCCCTGGCCATCATCTTTTGCATTGGTATAGGTAGGTTTCCAGTATAGGCAGTCAAGTACTGAAATACAGGGCTCTTGGTCATGGGCGACATAGGAAGGCTGGTCTTCTATCAACACTGCATTTTCTAGATCCTCTCCCTCTGCAATAACGGTCTTTAGGTCTTTGACGTAATTGCCCTCTCTGCTATGCCAGGGCTTACCTGGGCGGACATGTTGCTTTGAGAAGATAGCAAACTGCCCTTGGGACTTTAACAATGCATATCGTTCTTCCCCTAGGATGTTTACTAGCAATTGTGGGATTACAGAAATGTTTCGGTGCTCAACAGCGCTGCTAAAAAAGACGACCCTGGCCCCGTTCTTGATTAGGTACTCAAAGAGCACTTGCAAATAGGGTACAAACAGATGTGGGTATTGTTCCGATTTTTCACATTTGTACATTACAATTGGGCATTCGGGGTTAGCGGCTTTGATAGCCTCCAACTCATAAGAATTACCAATCATACAAATGGCATCGTCAATATCAAAAACAACAATAGATTTTTTCATAATGTTCCATTGAGTGATGGCTACTACAGTAATCAAAATTATTCATGCCTTTCCTAATGTTCAACGCGCAAGTTATCAATAATAAAATGCTGCCGCTCCTGCGTGTTTTTGCCCATGTAAAAGGTAAGCAGCTGTTGAATGTGGGCGTCTTTTTGCAAAACTACAGGAGCTAGCCGAATTTCCTCGCCAATAAAATGCTGAAACTCATCCGCGGAGATTTCTCCCAACCCTTTGAAGCGTGTAATCTCAGGCTGTGCGCCTAGCTTTTCCACGGCAGCTTTCTTTTCTGTTTCACTGTAGCAATAGCGCGTTTCCTTTTTGTTGCGCACCCGAAAGAGCGGCGTCTCTAGCAAATAGACATGGCCGGCCCGCACCAGATCTGGGAAGAACTGCAAGAAGTAGGTAAGCAGCAATAGGCGAATGTGCATACCATCCACGTCCGCATCGGTAGCCACAATAATCTTTCTGTAGCGCAGCCCCTCTAGGCCATCCTCAATATTAAGAGCATGCTGGAGCAAGTTGAACTCCTCGTTTTCATAAACCACCTTCTTGGTGTAGCCAAAGCAGTTGAGTGGCTTGCCGCGTAGTGAGAACACGGCCTGGGTTTGCACGTTGCGCGACTTGGTGATGGAGCCGCTGGCAGAGTTGCCTTCGGTGATGAAGATCATGGAGCCATCTCGGTGTGCATGGTCACTGTCATAATGCACCCGGCAATCGCGCAGCTTCTTGTTGTGTAAGCTCGCCTTTTTGGCCCGCTCGTTGGCCAGTTTCTTGATGCCGGCAATCTCCTTGCGCTCTCGCTCGGACTGCAGAATGCGCTTGAGCAGGGCATCGGCCGTTTCGGGGTGTTTATGCAAGTAATCATCCAGCGCTTTCTTGAGAAAGTCATTGACAAAGACGCGCGTGGTAGGCCCTTCGGGGCCTACCTGCTGAGAGCCGAGCTTGGTTTTGGTCTGGGACTCAAAAACAGGCTCTTGCACCCGAATGGCAATCGCCCCCACCATGGAGGCACGAATATCACTGGCATCAAAATCCTTCTTATAGAAATCACGCACAGTCTTTACCAACGCCTCCTTAAAAGCCGCCAAGTGCGTGCCGCCTTGCGTAGTAAACTGTCCGTTGACAAAGGAATAGTGCTCTTCGCCGTATTGTTGGTTGTGCGTTAGTGCCACCTCAATGTCTTCGCCGCGTAGGTGGATAATAGGATAGCGCAGCGTCTCCGCATCTGTCTTGCGCTCGA
>CAJQOF010000008.1 GCA_905479855.1 uncultured Cytophagales bacterium | reverse complement strand
GGAATAGATAGCTCATAAACACCCCTTATCGTTTCCCTATCAGGGTTGAGGTAGCCGGCAAAAAGCAAGAGCGTGAAAAGCCCAGTCGAGCTACCAATGTCTTCTAAGTTAATTTGCTTGATAATAGGCACCTCAATACTTCCTCCCCTCACGAGTGTTTGTAGATCTTCTTGTATATCATCAGCCAGCAGCGCTTCATTAACCAACACAGTGCCCCCGCTATCTATCCAGTAATGCGTTAAATGGCCCTTTCGCCCAAGGCAGTTCATAATGGACCAAGGATTGTACACGCTCGTCTTTCCCCCCCCAAAGGTGTAACCATTATACCAACGTCTGACCTCCTCTAGTTCGACTGCTACAGATGTCTGCTGCATGAGTTGCACAACCTCCTCTTCAGAAAATCCATAGCAAGTGGTAAAAGACTCATCTAGCAAAGTATATTCAGAAACATTGCTGAGATCAGAAAATAGATTGGCTTTGGCAATGCGGAGGATGCCAGTTATAAGACCTCGTTCCAGGCTGGTATTGCTCTTGAATACAGCGCGAAAGATGCCTCTAAAGAGGTCTAGTACCTTCTCAAATTGGTCGGGATCTTTCTTGCCAAACTTCTCGTAAGCGTGATTAATAGGGGTATCATACTCATCAATCAGCACGTAGGCTGGTTTACCAAAGTGTCTTTCTAAAAGTTGGCTTAAGAATTTCAAGCTATTTTCGAGCTCTGGGTCAGACATTTCACCGCTAAGACAATGCGCCAGCTGTTGCTGCTCTTCTTCGGTAAGCCATGGTTGTTTTTTAAGATAGGCATAAAAGCCAAACAGTACCTTTATCTCATACTTAACGAAAGCTTTTATCGCCTCATAGGAATCACCTTTCGTTCCCTTTAGTCCAATGCTAATCACCGGAAACTGACCTTGGTATCCGGCCACAATCTCTTTGTGCACAGAAATATTAAGTGGTTTGAGCTGTTTTTTCTCACCTGTGTTTAAACCTAAATCTACTTCCCCGCCGCAAAAAAGTTTTTGATTAAAACGTTCTTTTTCAAGTAAGGGAACACCCTGCTTATCCACCTCAATAGCGAGAAAGCGGGCCAGCATATTCATGTTGATGCTTTTACCCCAGCGACGTGGCCGGGTAATCAATACTACATCACCGAAATCCTCTAAAAACTCCTTCACAAATAAACTTTTGTCTACAAAGACATCGCCTTTTAGCAGAAGCTTTGCAAAGTCATCTGTGCCTGTTTTTATCCTTAAAGCTATAATGAAGTTTTATTTTGTGCAAGTTGGTTCAGGTAAATAGCTGCGGAAGTTTTCCCATAAGATTGTGTAAGTAACTTTGGAGCAATGTTAAACCTTTAGCTTACTTTACTATGCGTTGGACAAACTTACGAGAACTCGCTCAAGGATTTGATACTTCTGGTAAAACACAAAAAGCCCAGCATTTAGACCTACTTGTGGACAACACCATCAGTAAAAAGTGCCCTCAGAGGCTCTCAATAAATTACGCGACAATACCACTGAAACTGATGACTGAAGAACTACCCTACACTGCCTTCTAGGGTTAAGGCCAGCAGCTTTTGGGCCTCTACGGCAAACTCCATGGGGAGTTTGTTCAGCACTTCTTTGCAATAACCATTCACAATCAGGGCTACGGCTGCTTCGTTGCTAATGCCTCGCTGGTTGCAGTAAAAGAGCTGGTCCTCCCCTATCTTGGAAGTAGTGGCTTCGTGCTCTACCTGCGCGGTCTTGTTCTTTACATCAATGTAGGGGAAGGTGTGTGCCCCACACTGGTTGCCCATAAGCAAAGAATCACACTGCGAGAAGTTGCGGGCATTTTCGGCACGCTTGGCGACTTTTACCAGCCCACGATAGCTATTCTGCCCTTGGCCGGCAGAAATGCCTTTGGAGACAATCCTGCTCTTGGTGTGCTTGCCCAGGTGAATCATTTTGGTGCCGGTATCGGCTTGCTGCTTGTTGTTGGTCACCGCCACAGAGTAGAACTCCCCTATCGAGTGGTCCCCCATCAAGATACAGCTGGGATACTTCCAGGTGATGGCCGCTCCTGTTTCCACCTGCGTCCACGAGATTTTGGCGTGGCTTCCGGCACAGATGCCCCGCTTGGTCACGAAGTTGTAAATGCCCCCCTTGCCTTCCTTATCGCCGGGGTACCAGTTTTGTATGGTCGCATACTTCACCTCCGCCTTTTTGGCGGCGTGTATCTCTACCACCGCGGCATGCAACTGGTTTTCATCACGCATAGGGGCCGTGCACCCCTCCAGATAACTCACATAAGATCCTTCTTCCGCCACAATAAGCGTGCGCTCAAACTGGCCAGTATTGGCGGCATTTATCCTGAAGTAAGTAGATAGCTCCATGGGGCAGCGGACACCTTTGGGAATGTAACAGAAAGAACCATCGCTAAACACGGCCGAGTTCAGCGCACTGAAGTAGTTGTCCGTTGGGGGCACCACCGTGCCCAGGTACTGCTGTACCAACCCAGGATGTTCCTGCACTGCCTCGCTAAAAGAGCAAAAGAGAATGCCGAGCTCTTCTAGCTTCGCTTGGAAGGTGGTGGCTACAGAGACGCTGTCCATTACCACATCCATGGCCACGCCAGCTAGCTGTTTCTGCTCTTCTAAAGGAATGCCTAGTTTCTTGAACGTAGCCAATAGCTCCGGGTCAGCTTCGTCCAGGCTACCCAGCACCGGCTTCTTCTTGGGCGCTGCGTAGTAGATAATGTCTTGGTAGTTGATGGCCGGGTAATGGACATTGGCCCATTGGGGCGTGGGCATGGTGAGCCAGTGGTAGTAAGCCTTTAACCGCCAATCTAGCATCCACGCCGGTTCCTTTTTTTTGGCAGAAATAAGGCGCACGGTCTCCTCGCTCAATCCCTTCGGGATTCTATCCGTGGCGATGTTGCTCTCAAAGCCGTACTTATAGTCCGCCGTGGTGAGGTCGGAGAGTATTTGTTGTTCTTGGGGCATCTGTTCTCTCTGTTTTATCAGCCACAAAGATACCGCTAGTAGGCAGAACCATCTTTGTTATAAACGGGGGCACAAAAAAAGCCCGCAATTCGAAAACTACGGACGCTGCTTCTCTGGTTTACAAGCGGTACCAAGCCGCTACCATACTACTACCTATCTGTACTCATTGTCTCCCCAAGTGACCTTAGAAAGAGATGCGTTATTGCTTTCTTCCTGACCTTGGTTCGGTCCATTTGCATTCAGTTTTATTGCCTGTAAATCATTCTTGAGCTTACCTTCGTATTCAGAGGATTTGACCCCGTGCTTATTCTTAAGGATCCCCTTAGTCTTTACTTTAGCCGAGGCAGTCGCCCCTTTTTGTATGAGTGTGCTTATTTCTGGGCTTTTTTCTGGGCTTTTTTCTGGGCTTATTATACTGCTTGATGCTATTTTAGTACTGCCTGATTCTATGTTAGTACTGCCTGGTGCTATTTTAATACTGCCTGATTCTATGTTAGTACTGCCTAGTGCTATGTTAATACTGCCTGGTTCTATGTTAATACTGTAATAATTATTCTTAAACTTGAGTTTCCCTTTGTAGCTAAGTTTATTTAAATCAATCGCTTCATCTGTATTGTTTTTGAACTGCAGCTCAACGATGATGCACATACTTTCCTGCTTGCCCTCGCCATTTTTTTCTGGTATTGTTTCTATATGCTCAAAACTTGTATCAGTAACTTCCATTTCTAAGAGGTATGCCCATTCAACCACAAACTTTTTCTCCTCATAAGTGATCATGGATTCTCCATTGACCTTGCGTTCTTTTCCTGCTTGGCCGTAAACTTCTAGGCTTGCTGGGCTAGCAGGTGCATACTGCCAAAGAAGCTCTTTTCTTGCGGGGGAACCTGGCTCAGCGGCAGGCTTTTTTATTTCTTCCTGCCATGCTACAAACACACCCTCTTCAGGCCCGGTTACAACGGCTTCAATCTTTACCGCTGTGCCCACAGGTACCTTATAAAAGGATGTCTCCCCCTCGTTGGGTTTGCTCTTCCGAGAATCATCTAAATTTATTGTATAAGCTACCTGCGTCTTACCGGTGTTAGCCACTTCACTGCAACCGTAAAAAAAGAACAACAGTGCAGTTATACCTGGATATAGCGTAAACTTTTTCATCCTCTTTTTATGGTTATCGTGCGCCAGCCAACGAACGCTGTCGAGTGTACGTCATTATTCCCAAACTGTGCAATCACTAAAAATCTACTTGCCTCTTTGTCCTCAAGGCCATACAAAAGGGACTTGTATAAGCAGGCCACAAAAAACCCCACTTCTAGGATAACGGACTACGTTGATGGGGTTATGATTGGGGTGCCAAACCACTACTTGCGCCAAGTGACTTTGCTTATAGTGTGGTCTTCCTCTTCTCTGGTCTCTCTTTTTGTCAACTTTAACTTCACCACCTTTAAGTCGCTATGCAATTTTGTTGCATACGCTTT
>CAJQOF010000007.1 GCA_905479855.1 uncultured Cytophagales bacterium | reverse complement strand
TGTCCGATATAGCATCGTAAAGCAGGGCAAGCGCGCTAACAAAACCGAGCACTAACCCCTCACGTTTGGCGTCTTTGTTCAATATCTTTTCCAAATTGTTGCCCTCCCCTATTTTCTTGGATTTGTTCTTCAGAGGTTGTTCTTGTGTACCTTGGCCGGAATGCGCGTACAAGGGAGGATTCGCTTTCTCTTCTTGCGTTTGGCCTTGTGATAAGGCAGCGGTGCTCACGAAGAAAAAGATAAAAAATAGTGTCTTACGCATAAATTTATCTGCTTTGGTTGGCATCATGGGGAGGAATATCGTAAAAGTTTTCATCTAAACAATATGTATCGCTAACTTTCATCACTATTTTGCGAACACGCGAATATCCAAACTTTGCGGCATAAGTTTGTGGACTTTCCCAAATAAATTTATCTAATAGATGAATACACACACAAAGAAGGATGATTTCCTCTTTAAAAGAGACGGTACTTGCCAAGCGGAAAGGTTGCCCAAGAGCTTGGTGAATAATAGTGCGCTTATTGATGAAAAAACAGTGGATGAGCACATTGTATTTCTTTATCTGTACAGTGACCTGATTAAGTATTATGGCCCCGAAAATATAGCTTTCACCCACAATGGGTGGCGCAGCTTCTTGGAAAATGACGATACGGTCATACTCTCCCTTATTCTACACACAGAGATTACGCAGCTCAAGTCGCGTATCTACGATGAATTTCAAACAATAAAGAACAAAGCAATAATTGGTGGCAAAGAAAAGCACATAAAGCAGCTGCTCCAGGTACTCCAAGAGCTTATGCTGCTTACCAATTATTGGTATAAAAATTTATCAGCCAAAAATAGCATTAAGCTGAAGCTCGAGACGTTGGTCTCCTATGAGCTTAATGAACGCATTTCTTTGCTCTATAGCTTATTGCAACAATGGGAAAGGCAAACGGAATCGGAGACGCCGGGCGACTTTTGCACGTTTGCAGCAACCTTTTGTGAGGAGAATAGCCTCTGGGAACTAACCACTGGCACGAGGCCTGAAAACTTTACCGAAGAAGCACTTGTGCAGCACATAATAGCCACGCTTGGGGAGTTATTCGATCTGATTTTTGGCGCATTGCTTGGTCTGCAAAAACTGGCCAAAAAAAAATTCCCCGCCATCCTGCAGAGCCAACAGCATCCTCCCCAAACGGCACTGCTCATTGCTTTTCTGCGCCTACTCCAGTACGCTTCTGAACGCATTAACCAAATTCCTCAGCGCCACCTCGACTTTTACTACAGGGAGGTGCTAAAGTTTAACCAGCAACCTGCAAAAACCGATAACGCCATTGTGAGTTTTCAGCTACAGGATGGCATAAAACACCACCTCCTCCCAGAAGGAACGATGCTCTCGGCGGGTAAAGATGAGGAGGGGCAAGAAATTTTATTCAAGACGAAGCGTGGCATAAACATCAGCCAGGCTGCCATCAGCACGATACATGAGATAAGGCATAGTATAGAGGAGCAGGCTCCGGAGAGTGAGGCACCTATAGGCACCTTTAACACGGCTAGGTATACCATTGCTGAACTGAATGAAAAAGGGACACATTCATTATTTAGCCAGCAAGCCACGGCCAACCAACCCGCAACGCATGTGCCCTTGATTGGCTTTGTACTCACGTCTCCTATTTTACACCTTAAGGAAGGGCACAGGGAGATCAATCTCAAGTTCAAATTTACCAAAGATTCCTTTGGAAAGTTCCTTGAAAACCTAGAAAAAGGCAAAAAAAAGGAGATAAGCACGCCAGAGGAGGTGGCCTTCCTTTTCAAAAGAGCCATCGATGTGCACCTTACCTCGGAGAAACAGTGGGTCAAGCTCTCCCCAATACATGTTGGTGCTAGCATCAGCAAGAAAGAGCCAGATTGTTTGGCAATCATACTCTCTCTCCCTCCGGATATTCAGCCCGTGGTTGGGTTTGCCCAAGAAGCTAAGGCAGAGACCTATGGCATAGAGGCGCCTGCTATAAGGATTGGGATCAATGATACCGCCCATTTTAGCAGTATTTATTTGCTAGCCCCTTTGCTGCTGCACAAAGTAACCATAGAGGTTGCTGTAAAGGACTACAGAGGGCTTGTTTTGCAAAATGATCTAGGCCTCGTAGATAGTAGCCATCCTTTTCAGCCCTTTGGGCCACTTCCGCAATTGCATGGCAACTTTTACTTGGGTAGCGATGAAGTCTTTGCCAAAAATCTCAGTAGCCTCAGCATCAACATCGAGTGGGATGGCCTCCCCACGATTGATGATGGGTTTAAGGGCTACTACAAAGAGTATGCACAAAAAATAACCAACGAGGATTTTAAGGCAAAGATCTCATACCTCAATCACCGGCAGTGGTACCCTTTTGATGATAATAATAGGCAGCATGTTCCGCTCTTTACTGTGCAAGAGCAAGAGGGGGTGCAAAAATTACAGAGCAGGCAGGTTATTGACACCATCGACATCGGCAGGCTCAATCTCAGTGTCTCCAAACAGAAGCAAGCAGCGCCTCTGCTTACGCCCAAAACTTTGGACGGTTTTCTTAAGCTGGAGCTTTCTGGTCCTAAAATGGCATTTGGGCACAATGTGTATCCTAGTTTAATGAGCAGCTCTTTTCTGCAAAAAAACCCCAAAGAAGGCCCCAAGAGAGTTATCAACGAACCTTATACACCGCTGATAAAATCCCTCTCTATAGACTATACCGCCAGAGAAGAACTTCTCCTCTCCAACAATGCCCCCAAAGAAGCAATTGACCATAGCCAAGGCCTTATCAAATTTTCGCCCCTTGGGTACAAAAAGGCAGGCCCCTATTTGGGGGCTGTGGCCTTTTTGTTTTCTAAGGAGAACGTGGGCTGCTTTTATTCTTTTGGCTTTGAGTGGTTGCAGGCCTCTTTGCTCTCTTTGTACATACAAGTGGATGAGGGTAGTGTTGATGGGGACAAAGAATACCCCAAGCCTATATGGCAGTATCTTTCGCACAATAACTGGGTGGACTTTAAGGAAGAAGAGATTGTGGCAGATGATACAGATGGGCTAGCCAAGGAAGGCATTATTGTATTGCGCATTCCTGAGGTTGTCAATAGTGACAACACGATGCTCGGCGCAGGGCTGGGCTGGATAAGGGCCTTTGTGCCCGACCACATGCATGCTTTACCTTCCCTCAAGAGCATACACACGCAAGCAGTGGTGGCGTCCAGGGTGCTGGCTAAAGATCAAATAGTTGGCGCTTCTAATTGCCCGCCCGGCACCATCCAAAATGTGGTAGGCACCCCCCGGGAAATCAAGGCTGTTTTGCAACCTTTCTCCTCCTTTGCCGGCCAGCCAGCAGAAACTACCACGCAGTTTTATACCAGAGTTAGTGAAAGACTAAGGCACAAGAACAGAGCCATTTCTGTCTGGGATTATGAAAGAGTTGTGCTGGAGAAGTTCCCAGAAATTTTTAGCGTAAAATGCGTTAACCACGCTAGCAAGGGAACGCCTTTTGTGGCGCGCCCAGGCAATGTAATGGTTGTAGTGATCAATAAACTGCAAAGCCGCAACAGAGGGCATGAGCTTACTGCCGGCGTTAGCAAGCAGCTTTTGAAAGAAATTGAGCGCTACCTAAAAAGCATCGCTTCTCCTTTTGTTAACTTTGAGGTGCTCAGTCCGGTATACGAAGAGGTAAAAGTGAGCGTAGAGGTAAAGTTCAATGCTGCTTATGAAAAAGGCATCCACTTACATAAGCTACAAAAGGCCCTCAGGAATTTTCTATCTCCATGGCTATTCAGCAAAACAGAAGACATAAAACTGGGCGGCATTATTCCCTCTGCAAAGATCATTGACTTCATCAACAAACAAGACTATGTAGAAGGCATAGGCAATTTCTCGATTTTGAAGTACACGGGCAGCGGGGACAACTTGGCCATTACGAAAGTGACTGACTATGATAACTACCTGCAAGCAACCTACCCATGGTCGGTAATGATGTCGGCAGAAAGCCACGAAATAGTGGTGGTAGATGCTATTCGCCCCCGCGCTGCCGTGCGCCAAGGAGGCATCAACGACATGCGCATTGGGGAGGGCTTTGTGGTAGGCCCTTGGGAAAAAGTGACCGAAGAAAAGAATTGGGAAGTGGAGGCTGAGAAGGAGACACCGCTAGAGAGCTTGGAGGAGTATTATTTGGTAACAAAAAAGCATATATAAGCAGTATAAAAAGATTAAGATCATGCTAATAGCCAACCCAATTTATGATGTTGTCTTCAAGTATTTGATGGAAGACCAAGAAAGCGCCAAGCTGCTTTTGGGAGAAATTCTGCAGGAAGAGATTGTGGCGTTAAAGTTTCTTCCGCAGGAAACTGCTGTAAGGACTAAGCACAAGATGGGGCCCGAAGAACTGCCAACAACCCTCCAAGATGAGCGCGATGAAAAGGACAAATTGGATGTCTACCTG
>CAJQOF010000006.1 GCA_905479855.1 uncultured Cytophagales bacterium | reverse complement strand
CTAAGAAGTCAGATGGAGGTTGCACACGGAAGATGAAGTTGAGTTCTTGATAGTTATGGGTATCATGATCCCAATTGTTTTCTATGCAACCCAGAAAGGGGCCCACTGCTGCATTAAGCGACATTTCTTCTTGGAACTCCCTGCGTAAGCAAGCTTTTAGGTTCTCTCCTGGCTCTAGTGTTTCTCCTGGCAGAAAGTAGAATCCCTCCTTTTTCTCCCAGCACATGAGCAGCCGATGGGCATCGCCAATAATAGCCCTGGATAGGACTTGCAGTTTGTGCTTCATGGTCTTGCGTTTTCTGACACTACCGAATCTTCAGCGTAATCAGCGTAAGAATAGCCAGCAAGATGCCCACAATCCAAAAGCGCGTTACAATCTTGGCCTCGTGTAGGCCCATTTTCTGGTAGTGGTGGTGTAGGGGCGCCATCTTGAGAATCCGCTTGCCGGCGCCATATTTTCGTTTGGTATATTTAAAATAGAAGACTTGGACAATAACAGAGAGGTTTTCAACCAAGAAGATACCACAAAGGAGGGGGATCAATAGCTCTTTCCTAATCATTACGGCCAGTGCTGCAATGAGCCCGCCCAGGGTGAGGCTGCCAGTATCTCCCATAAAAATTTGCGCCGGATAGGTATTGTACCATAAGAACCCTCCGCAGGCTCCTACAAAAGCAGTACAGAAGATGACCAGCTCGCCCAGGTTGGGGATATAGATAATATTGAGGTATTGGGAGAAGATTACGTTGCCGGAGAGGTAGGCTAGGATAGCCAGCGTAGTGCCAATAATGGCCGATACGCCTGCGGTTAACCCATCTAGCCCATCTGTTAGGTTGGCTGCATTGGAGACGGCTGCCACAATGAAGGTAACGATACAGACATAGACGAGCCAGGTGTACCGGTCGCTCAGCCCCGGGACAAGCTTGCTGTAGTCTAGTTCATTGTTCTTGAAAAAAGGAATATTGGTTTTGGTAGACTTAACGTCTTTGAAAGCTACCGGTGGTCTTACTTCCCCCTGCTCAATTACCGCCACAGCTGTTTCCAACTCGCGCACCACCACACTTTCGTGGAAGTAGAGCACTAGGCTCACAATCAGCCCTAGCCCCACTTGCCCGAATATCTTAAACCAACCGGCCAACCCCTCTTTGTCCTGCCGAAATACCTTGATGTAGTCGTCGATAAAGCCAATAACCCCCATCCAGAGCGTAGCCACGAGCAGCAAAATGATGTAGGTATTGGAGAGTTTGGCAAAGAGCAAGGTGGGAATAACAATGGCGGCAATAATGACAAGGCCACCCATGGTGGGGGTATGTTGCTTTTCTTGCTGGCCATGTAGGCCCAGCTCCCGCACCCCTTCTTTAATCTGCCGTTCGTGGAAAAACCGAATGAGCTTTTCCCCTAGTACAACGGTGATGAGCAAAGAGAGTATGGCTGCTGCTGCCGCCCTGAATGAAATATACCTGAATACGCCCGTGCCCGACCAATGTAGTGTTTCGTGCAGGTATTGGAAGAGATAGTAGAGCATTTTGTTAGGGTTGGTGTTGGTAGCGCTCAGCGGTGGAACTGAGCGCTCCATTTGTTCTACTCAGTATCATCTTCATTCATCCCCTTGGTAGCCGTATAACTTTGCTTTGCGGTTAGGTAGGTGTGCAGAGCGCGGTTAAAACAAGGAGCGTAACCGCTCGAAGAAGCTACGTTCCTTTTTGCTAGGGTTAGGCGCAAAGTTAGCGGAATCTTTGAGGGCCACCAGCTGTTCCTTCTCTTCCTTGGTAAGTTGTTGCGGAATCCATACGTGCACATGCACCAGTTGGTCCCCTCTGCCATAGCCATTCATGTCTTTGATGCCTTTTCCGCGCAGTTGCAATACTTTCCCACTCTGCGTACCTGCAGGTATCTTCATTTTTGCTTTGCCATCGATGGTGGGCACTTCTGCCTCGCTGCCCAGGGCAGCCTCTGAAAAACTGATGTAGAGGTTATAATGCACATTCATCTGGTCACGCTTCAGCAAATCATCCTCCTTTTCCTCAACGCGTATGAGCAAGTCGCCAGGAAGACCACCCCGTGCAGGGACGTTTCCTTTGCCTGACATGGCTAGCTGCATATCGTTGTGGACACCAGCAGGGATCTTGATGGTAAGTGTTTCCTCTTTGAGTTGGCGCCCTTCTTGCCTGCAGGTGGTGCATGGGGCGGAAATTCTTTTCCCCTCCCCATGGCAGGTGTTGCAAGGGGCAGCGGCCACCATTTGCCCTATTGGCGTAGAGACGACTCTATTGACCTGTCCGGCACCTCTGCAGGTAGGGCAGGTGGAAATTTCTGTGCCGTCCTTTGCGCCATTACCGCCACAAGACTCGCAGGAGATATAGCGCTTGATCTTTATCTTCTTTTGCACACCATGGGCAATATCTTGGAGGCTCAGTGTGAGCTTAATGCGCAAATCGCTCCCCTTACGCATGCGTTGCCCACCTTGCCGAGAAAAGCCCCCAAAAGACCCATGGCCATCAAATACGTCGCTAAACTGGTCGAAGATATCGTCCATCGTCATGCCTCGGCCACCACCACCTGCAGCGCCATGCACACCAGCATGGCCAAACCTATCATACTGTTGCTTTTTCTCCGGATTATTCAGTACCTCATACGCCTCGGCAGCCTCTTTGAACTTTTCCTCTGCCGGCTTATTGTCCGGGTTCTTGTCCGGGTGGTATTTGATGGCTAGCTTCCTGTAGGCCTTTTTCAGCTCCTCTGGGCTAGCATCCCGCGCTACACCTAGTATTTCGTAATAGTCTCTCTTGGTCATTATGCTCCGGTTACAACTTTAGCAAATCTCAACACTTTCTCTTTTAGCAAGTACCCTTTCTCAACCACCTCCAATACCTTCCCTTTCATCTCCTTGTCCTCCACAGCCATTTGGGTAACGGCTTCGTGTAGCTCAGTATCGAAATCAGCGCCTTTTTCTACAGGCATCACCTGCACACCTGCTTGCTCTAGCAGATGGCGTAGTTTTCCATAAATCAGATGAATTCCCTCTTCGCTAGCCAGCGTAGCTGCAGCTTCATCGGTGGGGTGCAAAGCCTTGATCGCCCGCTCAAAATCATCTACAATGGGCAATAGATTGCTAAAAATATCTTTCCCTGCACGCTCTATAAGCGAAAGTTTTTCTTTGGAGGCTCTTCGTCTAAAATTCTCAAACTCCGAGTAGAGCCTGAGATACTTGTCGTGGGTAGCGGCCAACTCCTCTTGAAGTTGCTCCACTGTCTGGGTAGGTTGCGCTGTTGCGTCGGCTGTTGCTTCGGTATCCTCTGCTTCCACCGCCGTTGCTTCCTGATTAGTCACCTCTTCTTGCGTTGGGGTAGTTTCCTGAGCGACGTCTGCCGCAGTTGTTTCTTGCTTCATATTTTTTTCGTGTAGTTATCATTAGGCAGTGAATGGTTAGCGCATTGTGTAGAGCAACTCCTTTGCCAAAACCAGATAAGTGCCATTCTGGCAGTGGTCGCCACCTAATAATGGGTTTTATGCCAAGTTGGCCGCGGGCTGTACGGGGTGGCGAATCCAATAGATCACCTAGAAAGGTATGGGCTAGGCTTTCTCATACACCATTTGCACCGCCTTCCCAGAAAAGGCTACCCCTAGATGTAACCATCTCTTTACATGTGTGGCCTCGGCTATATGCTGATAGCCTCTCTCCTTAATCTGTTGCAGCGCCTCTTTAGCAATTTGCGTGAGGTAGTCCTCATCACTCTTGTCTGTCCGTTTCAGCTCAAAGATGATGCCGCTGACATTGCTGTTGCGGTCCTTAGGTATCAGCGCAATATCATATCGGCCTCTCCCCGCTTCGCGGTTAGAAAGGATGGTGTACTCCTCATGCAGGTAGAGCACCAGCCCCAGTAGCAAGCCATGATAAAACTGTTCAGGAATGCGCCCGCCCGTATCATGGCAGCTCAGAATGTTATACGCTATCTCTTGCAATGCGTCCTTAAAAGGCTCCATTCTGCCCGCTTTGAGATCGTCTAAGCAGTTCATAAGCCAACTGTAGTCAGTAGTGCCCGATAACCACGATGTAATGACATCATCATATACACCATGCACCTCCTGGTTAGGGATGCGTAACGTGTAGAGCGGTTTTCTAGCCCCTTTGGCTATGGGATTTCGTATGGCATTGAGGTAACCTGACATATAGAGTAAAGAGAGCGCAGCGCTTCCATCCGTTGCGAACTGGTTGAAATTCAGATATGGATTAATGACTGCCGTTACCGTTTTCCCTTGCAAGAGATCGTTAAAGTATTTTTGGAGGGAGGTATCGTTCCTTGTGATGATCTGTTGTATTAGTTTATTCTCTGACATATTCACCCAATAGGCCATGAGCTCACCTTCACTGTCTATGTAGTGGGCAATGGACCAGGGATTATAGAGCACCAAATCGTGAATGCGATAGCCGTTGTACCACTCCTTCACCCCAGCCAAGTCTGCCGAACTTCCCATGGCCTTTAGCAAGCCATCAACCTCCTCTTCTGTAAAACCAAAGTACTCCCCATACCGTTTATCCAGCAAAGTATAGGTGCGTGGATTATTGAACTTAGAAAAGATGCTCTCCTTGGCTACACGCAAGATACCGGTCACAATGCCCTTATGCAGGTAGTCGTTATCCTTGAGTGCGTTGCTCAAAAATTCACGCATAAAATCTACGATATCCTTATAGTAGCCCTGCCCTTCACTGAAATAGCCTGCATGAATAGGCGCGTCGTACTCATCGATCAAGACAATGACATTCTCATGGTGGTGTCTGTGTAGCCAGTTGGTTAGCTTATGAATACTGTCCTCAACCTCACCTTGTGTAGCAGTTTTACCGGTAATACGTTTGAATAATGCCTTTTCATTTTCATCGAGCACCCCCTCTGTAGTCAGCAAGTAATTAAAATCATTATAACAGTCGGCTACCAGGCCTTCTGCCTTGCCATACGCTGTAGCAAAGTCTTTGCCATTCACGCTTTTGAGTGTGATGCAAACAACAGGATATTGGCCTTGTTCCTGCCAATATTTATCCCCTGCCTCCTGGATTTTGAGGCCATCGAAGAGCTGTGCGCTGTTTTTCTCGTTGCAAGAGAAAAAATATTTGAGCATAGACAAGTTCAGCGTCTTGCCAAAACGGCGCGGTCGGGTAATGAGTGTCACCTCAGCACCGCTGTCAATAATATCACGGATAAAAAGACTTTTATCGATGTACGTGTTGTCAAGATTGGTGCGTAACTTTCTGAAGTCGCTCACCCCAATGGGCATTCTTAGCGTCATAAGCTAACCGGTTTTAAGTGTATAGGAATCGGTACGAAGTTACATCAAGGAGTTTTACCTTTGCCACGCTCTTAATATGTTGACCACACCAATAACTCACTGAATGCGCAAAACGATTCGCTTGGCCCTACTGGCCACTGTAGCCATTGTACTCGGCACCGGACTATACCTCCTGCTAGGCGGAGAGGTCTACCTGCCCAAGCCGCCAGGATATCCCCGAATTGTCCTGCCTGCACATGAATACACCAACTTACCAGATAGCTATCCCTACAGTTTTGAGGTATCTAAGCATGCCGTGGTTGCGCAACACAATTCGCCCAGGGCCCAGAAGTATTGGATCGATATCCACTATCCTGCCTTTGAGGCAACCATTGAGATAACGTATAAGTCGGTCAAGAACGATCCCATGCTTTTGCACGCTTACTGCGCTGAGGCCTACAGGCTGACGGCCAAGCACCAGGTAAAAGCATCTTCTATTCAAGAGAAGAGCCTTAAGACAAAACAGGGCCACCCTATTGTCTTGACAGCGCTGAGCGGCCAGGTGCCTAGCCAGGTGCAGTTCTACACTACGGATATGAAGCATCACTTTTTGCGGGGGGCGCTTTACTTTAACACTGCTTCGCAGAATGATTATTTAGCGCCGGTGATTGCGTTTATTCGGGAGGATATTCTGCATTTGCTGAATACGCTGGAGTGGAAGTAAAGCAGGGGGAGCGTAATATTAACAGCCTCCCAACTACTTCGATTCAGCAGCAGGATAAAGGTATTTCATGCTATCGAAACCCACGGTGATTTCCACCAAGGAAGTGCTAGTGGCCCGCGCTGCGTGCATAAACCTTTTATCGATATTTCCCGAAAAAAGACCTTCCGTTAAGGGTATCGCGTCCTCTAGGGGTACTCTAAGTCTAGGCACAAGATATAATCCACTGGAAAAATCTACTGTTAGGTCAACAAAAATACTCCCAGTTGTCGTGGGAAGATCTGGTAGCTCTTTTATGAGGTCTCTCTGGCCACGCCATGATGTCTCCCTTAGCGAAAGCCCGCCAGATTTTTCATACTGAGAGGAGCGTAAAAAATCGAATTCATAGCCTACCACCATCCCGAATATTACACTACGCTCTTTTTTGGGGAAGGTCATCTTGAGGCCCATAGGGATTGTTAGGTAGTTTTCCTGTATGGTAACCCCAAACTTAGGAAGTTCAAACTTTCTTGTAAGATTATAGGCTAGGCCAATCTCTGGGCCTATTGTGAAGCCACTACTAATGGGAAAATTGTAACCACCAACCAGCCCTAAGCGCATATTAAGGTTTGCACCAAGCTCTCCCAGTTTAGTGTTGGCGGAGCATACCTTTACTGCGTTGCATAAAAAGGGGCTCAATATCCAAGCGTAGGGAACACCAAACCCCAGTTCGACACCTGCTTTTATATTTTTTTGCCAAGTAGATGGTTGCTGTTGTTCTTGGAGATTGGCAAAAGCTTCGGAAGTAGGTGATAGTAGGGAGAACAATAGCCCGAGTGCAAGGCATTTGCTGGTTTTGGCGGTCTGTAGCGGGCTTTTCATGGTGTGTTATGTGGTTTTACCAAACTCCGCTCCCTATCATGAGGACGAGGTAGCATGGTAAGAATGGCTGCTGAAACGACATAACGAGCTCACTACTTCGATTCATCAGCAGGATAAAAGCATTTCATGATATCGAAACCCACGGTGATTTCCAGCAAGGAAGTGTTGAAGAACCGCACTGCATGCATTAATGTTTTATCGAGTTTTTCTGAAAACTTACCTTCTGTTAGGCCCATAATATCTTCCAATGGAACCCTGAACCTGGAAACAATATATAAGCCGTTAATAAAATCTACAGTCGAATCAATAAAGATACTCCCAGTTACGCCGGGTAGATCTGGCATGGTTTCTATAAGGTCTTTTGGGGCCCTCCATGATTGGTGACGTAATGACTCCCCACCAGATTTTTCATACTGAGAGGAGAGCAAAAGATCGAATTCATAGCCTATTACCATACCTGATGCGGCAATGCTATCTTTCTTTGGGAAGGTCATCTTGAGGC
>CAJQOF010000005.1 GCA_905479855.1 uncultured Cytophagales bacterium | reverse complement strand
GTGTTGGCGCAGTGCATTGACCCTACCCTGATAGGTGGGTATGTGCTGCGGGTAGATGGTAAACGACTTGACCAAAGTTTGCGCAGAAAACTGCTTGTGTTTGAAAAGAACTATGTGACGGAGGGGTATTAAAGAAAAAGGTGCCTATTGTGCATACCCCATAATTGGACTAACTAAATAAATAGATGAGTATACGACCTGACGAAATAACTGCCATTCTTAAAGAACAGCTCGCTGGTTTAAACACAGAAAGTAAACTAGAAGAAGTAGGTACCGTACTGCAAGTGGGAGATGGCGTAGCCCGCATCTACGGCCTCGCAAAAGTGCAAGCGGGTGAGCTGATAGAATTTGAAAATGGCCGCAAGGGCCTTGCGCTGAACCTAGAAGAAGACAACGTAGGCGCTGTGGTGCTAGGAAGTACCCAAGACATCAAAGAAGGAGATACCGTAAAAAGAACCAAGCGTATCGCTTCCATTAAGGTAGGTGATGGCCTATTAGGCCGTGTTGTCGATACCATGGGCGAACCCATTGATGGCCATGGCCCTATAAAGGGGGAGCTTTTTGAAATGCCGCTAGAGAGAAAAGCCCCTGGCGTTCTCTACCGCCAACCTGTGAATGAACCGCTCCAAACGGGCATTATGGCCATCGATGCGATGATCCCTATCGGGAGGGGGCAAAGAGAATTGATTATTGGTGACCGCCAAACAGGGAAGACAACCATTGCGCTGGATACAATTATTAACCAACGTTCGTTTTTTGAAGAAGGAAAACCGGTTTACTGTATTTATGTGGCTATCGGCCAAAAAGCCTCCAACGTAGCCAACGTAGTAGGCATATTAGAAAAGCATGGTGCCATGCAATACACCATTATAGTTTCGGCACCCGCTTCCGATTCGGCAGCGCTTCAGTTCTATGCGCCTTTTGCTGGAACCGCTATTGGCGAGTATTTCAGGGATATAGGAAAATCGGCACTCATTGTCTATGATGACCTCTCCAAACAGGCTGTGGCCTATAGAGAGACTTCTTTGCTCCTAAGGAGGCCCCCAGGCAGAGAAGCCTACCCCGGTGATGTCTTCTATCTGCATTCAAGGCTTTTGGATAGAGCGGCCAGGATCAATACCAATGATGAGATTGCCCAGCAGATGAATGACTTGCCGCCTTCACTCAAGGGTAAGGTAAAAGGAGGTGGATCGCTAACCGCCCTACCTATTATTGAAACACAGGCTGGTGATGTTTCTGCGTATATACCTACCAATGTTATCTCGATCACGGATGGCCAAATATTTTTAGAGACCAACTTGTTCAATGCAGGGATTCGACCTGCGATTAACGTAGGTATCTCTGTATCTCGTATAGGCGGTTCCGCGCAGATTAAGCCTATGAAAAAGGTGGCTGGTACCCTAAAGCTGGATCAAGCACAGTTCCGTGAACTTGAGGCTTTTGCAAAGTTTGGCTCTGACCTAGACGCGGCGACACAACGGACCATTGATCGGGGCCGTAAGAACCAGGAGCTGCTAAAACAGGGACAGTACTGCCCAATACCGGTTGGCAAACAGGTAGCCACCCTCTATGCTTCTTCCAACGGACATTTGGATACGGTGGACATCAAGGATGTAAAGGCCTTTGGAGCAACCTACACCAATCTTTTGCAATCTCAATATGAAACGACCATTAACCAGATCGCAGCAGGAGAGTGGCATGATGACGTCACCAGAGTATTGGCTGCAGAAGCCAAAATTTTAATTCGCGAATACACCTAAGAAGGTAGTGAATAATTACCGTATTGGTCTGTACGCTTGAATAACTAGGAGTTTAATGGTTATCATCTTTAACCACATGCCTTGCATCTCTTATGCCTAATATTAAAGAAGTAGTTACGCGGATAAGCTCAGTAAAAGCTACCCAGCAGATTACCAAGGCCATGAAAATGGTCGCTGCTGCCAAGCTGGGGAAGGTACAGCAGCAAGTGCTGCAAATGCGCCCCTATGCCCAGAAACTTACAGCGATGCTGAAAAACGTAACTGCTAGTACAGACCAACCGCTTGTACAGCGTTACCTCCAGAAGCGCCCAGTAAAGCATCTATTGCTGGTGGTGATGACTTCAGACAGGGGACTTTGTGGCTCTTTTAATGCCAAAATCCTCAAGAAAGCCAACAGTTTTATTCAAGAAACAGTAGCGCACTATCCCTCAGCAAAAGTGACGGTCTTGCCCATTGGCAACAAAGCACTTGTTTTCTTCAAGAAAAGGAATGCGGCCCTTATTGATACCCACGTAGACCTTTTCCATCATCTAACTTTTGACCATGCCAGGCCAATAGCGGATCTGCTTACGGAGAATTTTTTGCACCATGCCTATGACCAGATTGTATTGGCGTACAATGCATTCCAAAGCATTGGTACCCAGGCGCCTACGGTAGAAAATTTGCTGCCTATTATAAGCGCACCAGCAACTGATGCAACCAACCCACAATCGGGCATTGATTATATCTACGAACCTTCTAAAGCGGCATTGATGGAAGCGCTTGTGCCACAAGCTTTACGAATCCAATTTTACAAGGCCTTGCTTGAGTCTAACACCTCGGAGCATAGTGCTCGTATGACCACCATGAGCAAAGCCACCGATAACGCAGAAGAGTTGCTAAAAAGTTTACGCCTTGCTTACAACAGGACGCGCCAGGCAGCGATTACGCGGGAAATTTCTGAGATCGTGGCTGGCGCAGAGGCACTTTCCTAAAAGCTATGCGCATGGGCTAAGTCCACTTACCACTGCTTTGGCACACCGCTTTTTATACCCAACCTCAAGCGTCGCAATAAGCCCCCTACCCTCTTGGGAACAAACTTGCGTATTACAGAAGAACAACATTACCGATGGACCAATTAAAGAAAATTCTACAACGAAGCAGAACCCACCTTCAACCGCTTTCTTTTCCCCAAACTTTTACTTTTTGGGGCGCGTGGCTCAAAAAGAAAAGAAAAATGGCTGGGTTAGTTTTGCTGGGCCTTCTACTGGTAGCCATTGCGCTAAGCAGGCAGCGATTGATTACACTGCAGGGCGAGAGAATGGGGGGCACTCATTACCAAATTCAATACTTTGATAGATGGGGCAGGAATTACCAAAAAGAAATTGATACGCTACTCAGCAAAATCTATCAAACATTTTCCTTGGCGCTTCCCAATTCCGCGCTCACCCAATTCAATGCGCATGACTGCACCGAATTTCGCTCCGATTCTCCTTATCTCTATCCCTTGTTTGCCAAAAGCAAAGAGATGTACCGCAATACAAGCGGTGCTTTTGACCCTACCATTTTACCATTGGTAGATGGCTGGGCAGGGAGGCTTGCCAACATTAAACACCCTAACGAAGAGCAGGTAAACTTGCTGCGCAACTATGTGGGGTTGGACTATGTGGTAGCCAATGAACAAAGACTCAAAAAGTTAAAAGAAGGCGTCCGGCTAGACTTCACTGCCATCCTCAAAGGCTATGCAGCAGATGAAGTAGTTGCCCTCTTACGCAGCCATGGGGTCCAACAAATGCAAGTCACATTAGGAGAGCAGGCCATGGTAGCATACGGAAAGCTAAAAAGCCATACTTCCTGGAAGCTACACACCAACCAAAATATCGCAACATGGCTGGCCCCTCAGCAAGAACTGACGCTCGATGTGGCGGATAAGGCAGTGGCCATTTCTTCTAAAAGGAAAGATGAGCCTACCAGCCAAGGCTATATTATAGATACGACCACGGGTTATCCTGCAAACCACACGCTCTTGGCAGCAATAGTAGTGGCCGAAGATTGCGGGGCTGCTGATGCTTATGCCACTGCCATGATGGCACGTGGATTGGATTTTGCTAAAACACTGCTGGCCAACCGAGAGGACTTAGATGCGCTTTTGATTTATGAGGATGAGGAGAAAACGGCTGCCTTCTACACTTCGGATGGCTTATGTATGGAGAAAACGGAGTCTGCTATTAGGCTGAAATTTATAGAAAAGACGGCGCCAGTGGAATAACTATTGTGGCAATAGCATGTGGATATTGCCGACGATGATGCAGCTGCGCTATGACAGATTGCCTTTTACCATAGGCACAAACCTTACAGGAAGTAGGCTTTCCTCTTTTACTCCCCCTCTACCCTTGGTAAAACGCATCAATTCTTGAGAAGACTTCCCTATTGGGATAATCAATCTACCGCCCTCCTTCAATTGCTCCATGAGTACCGAAATATTTTTTTCTGGAGCAGCAGTTACTAGAATGGCGTCAAAAGGTGCTTTTTCGGCCCAACCATGGTGGCCATCTCCTACTTTTATGCACAAATTATCGTAGCCTAACGCTGCTAATTGCTGCTTAGCACCGTTTCCTAATGGCTCCACCACCTCGATCGAATAGACTTCCTTACAAATATGGGCCAGGATAGCTGCTTGATAACCCGAGCCTGTGCCAATCTCTAAAACCTTTGCATCTTTATGCAATAGGGCAGCCTCAGTCATAAAAGCTACTATATAAGGCTGTGATATAGTTTGGCCATAGCCTATGGAAAGAGGGCAATCATCATATGCTTTTTTGCTGAGGTCTAGGGGGACAAATTTTTCTCGCTGAACATGCAGCATGGCCTCAAGTACTTTTTTGTCCTTGATTCCTCGGGCTATTATTTGCTCTTGGACCATTCTCTCGCTATTGGTTGTAGGCATAATTTACTTTTTAACTAACACACTGCGCCTGCAATTTCCGGAGTGTCTGCAAGCTAAATTCCTTCCCAAAATCGCTTTTTTGTTGTCCCCTTCCCAACCAACAGGAATTTTAGAGCGATACCCTTTCAGCGAAAATCGCCTTGCAACGGCTCGGGTAACTTCTTAAAACCACCTTTAAGCTACGTATAGACTGTTTTAAGGGCCTTGGTAGTTACACCTTTTTTAAGAATATAACCTATCTTCTCAGGCGGAATGGATAAAGTTCCCCCACCATAAGAGGCGCTATACGCCAATATTTCATTATCAAGACTTTATACCCATTCCATCTGAGAATACCGGGGCATGTTTTTTGAAAGTATGCTCTGAAAGAGTTTGGGGCAACTAATTTAGATAAATATCCCTGAAGAGCCCCCAGGTTCTGAACTGGAATGGGTATATATTGCGAGTATGACCCACTAACCAGTTTCAGAGCGCGCGAAGGTAACTTCCACGCAGAGAAAACCCAATAGCCGCTCAACGCATGAAAAAACGAATGGCCGTATTACTGGTATTCCTGG
>CAJQOF010000004.1 GCA_905479855.1 uncultured Cytophagales bacterium | reverse complement strand
CAATGTCTATGGACAATGCAAATCGTGGCTAGACCAAGGGCTGCAGCCGCGGGCCGTAACGCGTGATTTGGCTTGGGGCGTGCCTGTCCCTCTCCCAGAGGGGGAAGACAAGGTGCTCTATGTTTGGTTTGATGCCCCCATTGGCTACATCAGCGCCACCAAAGAGTGGGCTGCGGAGAATGGCCAGGACTGGGAGCCTTTTTGGCAAGCACCAGCAACGAAGTTGGTCCACTTTGTGGGCAAAGACAACATTGTTTTCCACTGCATCATCTTCCCCGCCATGCTGCGGGCGCACGGCGGCTTTGTGCTACCCACCAATGTGCCCGCCAATGAATTCTTGAACCTTGAGGGGAAGAAGATCTCTACCTCGCGCAATTGGGCGGTCTGGTTGCATGAATATTTGGTTGATTTCCCAGGCCAACAAGATGCGCTGCGCTATGTCTTGTGCACCAATGCGCCAGAGAACAAGGATGGTGACTTTAGTTGGCGGGACTTCCAAGCCAAGAACAACAATGAGTTGGTGGCGGTATTGGGCAACTTTGTGAACAGGACGTTTGTTTTGGTGCATAAATATTTCGGCGGTACAGTGCCTGTGCGTGGCGCTATGGCAGCTGTGGACACTGCTTTGGCAGATCTTATAGCAGTAGCACCAGGAGAGATAGGGGAGGCGATTGCACAATATAAGTTCAAGGAGGGGTTGCAGCGCTGCATGGACCTGGCCCGCGCTGGCAACAAGTACTTGGCAGATACGGAACCTTGGCACTTGATTAAGACCGACAAAGAGCGGGTTGGTACGGTGCTGAGCATGGCGCTGCAGCTAATGGGCAATTTGGTTATACTGCTAGCCCCCTTTCTCCCCTTCACCAGCCGTAGGCTAGGGGGGCTGTTGGGCAACGCATCTTTAGAACCTAGCCCTTGGGACCAGGCAGGCAACTTGAGCTTGGTAGCGGCGGGCACGGCGCTAAAGGAGCCTACATTGCTTTTCGAAAAGATTACAGATGAAACAATTGCTGCCCAAGAGGAGAAGTTGCGTGAAACTTGCGGCTAGGTAGCCGCACAATGGCTACTCAGCTTCCCAGTGGGCTCGCAGCGTTGTTATACTGCTCCATGGTGCGCGCAATGCCGAGCGTAGAGAAGCCATAGGCTATTTCGCAGGCTTGGTCGATAACAGCAGGCAGCGCCTCCTCTTCTTTTTGTGTAAACGGCGCCAGCACATAGTCCGCCTGGCGGCCCTTAGGGAAATCATTGCCAATGCCCACGCGCAGGCGCGGATAGGCCTGGGTGGCCAAGCTCGCCTCGATGCTCTTTAAGCCATTATGGCCCGCCGTAGCCCCTTGTGGCCGCAGCCTAAGCTTACCAAAAGGGAGCGCCACATCATCTACCACCACCAGGCACTGCTCCGGCGTGAGCTTTAGTTTATTGAGCCAGTAGCTCACCGCCCGCCCACTCAAGTTCATGTACGTGCTAGGTTTGACCAAGTAGAGCGTTCGCCCCCGGTACTTGCCTGTAGCCACAGCTGCCAACCTATCTGGCTGGAAGGTTACGGCCATTGCCTCCCCCAACTGCTCCACCACCCTAAAGCCCACGTTGTGCCGCGTAGCGGCATATTCAGTGCCAATGTTTCCTAAGCCGATGATGAGATATTTCAAGGAGTTATTAGTTATCGGTTATTAGTTATTGTTCTTCCTTTTGTGCTGATAGCAAAAGCAGGAAGCCAAAGGTACTTGCCCAGCCATAAAAAAAGGCGCTCCGGAGAGTGCCTTGTTGTTGGTTAATGAGCACAGACTCGCTTCTGTAGGCAAGCGCAGTGTTATTTGATCTCGATTGCTTTCTTTATTAGCTGGTTGTATGCAAATAGAGATTCTGCGAAAGCGTCTATGTATTTTTCTATTACTGAAGCTGATATTTCAGTGTCTCCGTTATCTTGCAGCGCTGTGTTTATAAGTTGAAACTTTGGTGTTTGCTCTTGTTTTATTTTCTCTTTTATAGCCTCCTTTGTGCTATCGAGACCTTTTTTGGTTTCTGGGAGAATACTTGAAGTGTCTCCCCCATTCTCCAATGCTGTCTTTATTATCTTAATTGCTAGCTTTTTAACGGAAAGAATTGTGCTAACAGCTACCTTGTGTGCTGCAACTCTCAATTTAATCGTTTGTTTGTTAGTGCTAACACTATTTACTAAACTATCAACCGCATCTTCGGCTTCTTTTGCTTTCGTTTCGCACTCCTTGGCCTCAGCTCCTTCAAAGACATCGGTGATCTTCTGTTCTTTTTCTGCCTTCTTCTGCGCCGCACTCTTCCCACACCCTACTGCCAAGCCCGCAATCAGCAGCGTGGCGATCATTGTATGTAGTTTCCTCTTCATTTTGTTTGTTTTTTAAATGGTTCAATAAAAATTGACTACACTGCACAATCCCAGATACGTGGGAAGTTTCGTTGGCCAGCAATAGCCTACAAGCTACTGCCACTGGCCAACCACATTACTTCTTCTTGGCCTCAGCCGTTACTTCCGGCTCTCCTTCTTTGCCTGCAGCGCTTCTGAGTGCCCTTGGGATCTCTACGGAGGCTACGGGAATACTTGTCGATGCCAAGATGGTGAAATTACCTGTTTTGATGTCCCGTACGCGTGTCATTTGGCCTAGATCAAGGGCGGCAACGTCTATCTCAATCTGTTCCGGCATCTCTTTGGGTAGCGCCAGCACAGACAAGTTCCTGAGTTTGGTAACGAGGCTACCTCCTTTGGCAACGCCGGGTGCTTTGCCCACCACCTGTGTAGGAATCTTCATCTTCACCGGCTTGTCCTCAAACATTTGCAAGAAGTCTACGTGCAGAATCATCTCGCTCACTGGGTGAAACTGAATGTCTTGCATGATGCATTTGTAGTCGGCGCCCTCGATAGTAAGCAGCACAAAATGGGCATTGGGGGTATAGACAAGGTCTCTAAGCAGCGCCATGGGGGTATGGAAGTGAATTTGCGCTTCCCCTCCGTACAGTACACACGGTGCATTGGCCTCCCTTCTCAGTTGCTTGGCTTCTTGCTTGCCGAGATTTGCTCTTTTATACCCTATAATCTCTATAGTTTTCATATTGGTTGGGTTAAAGGTTGAAATAGCCACAAATATAGGCCCTATTCCGCAAAGATCGCCGTCCGAAAGAGGGGCCGCATCTGCTTGCCACCAGGTAGCCAGCAGGGAAAGCCGTTAATTCCGCCAAGAAGCCTATCTTTGCCCGGCCCAAGCAACGAGGGGCAGCTATAGCGTTTGGGCGCTGTTCCTGTAGGGCATCATCAACTAAAACCAAGGCGTTAAGCCTATCTATTATTTCACCTAGCAATCATGATGAACAAAAATCTTAGCACAACATCTTCAGTAACTACCAACAATAACGGTGCGCCTGCAGCCGTTTTCGTAGAACGGCACAAGTTTTTTCTCGGCGCCATGGTCTTGGTCATCACCGTGGCTATCAGTGGCCTTTTCTTTTTTTATCAATACCGAGACCAGCAAAATAAGCTAGCCCAAAACGATATGTTCCAGGCTG
>CAJQOF010000003.1 GCA_905479855.1 uncultured Cytophagales bacterium | reverse complement strand
TGGGATGTAAGCAGCGAGGAAACGGCCGCCGCAGAGGGGGGCCATGCGCAGACGGTGACTGCGCTGGCGCTGAGCCAAGATAAACGGCACATTTATAGCGCTAGCCATGACAAAAGTGTACATGTATGGGATAGGGTGACGGGCTTGTTGGTTCGTACGCTGGCGGGGCCACAAGCAGCTGTTCGGGCCTTGGCTGTGACTGGCAATTATGTAGCCTATGCAGGTGGCTATCTGCACGATGATTGGCGAACGAAGGCTATACGGGCCAATCCAGTAGACAATGATATCCACCTCTGGCACGGTGAAAACAACCAACCGCTGATGCCGTTAAAGGGGCATACCCGTTGCATTCACGGTCTTGCTTTCTCGGCCACTGCCCAACAACTCGCCAGCGCCAGCCAGGATGGTATGGTGCGGATATGGCAGATGGATGCTGTAGAACGGCTTCGCTCTGAGCAGGACGACAAGAAGGCGGGGGAGGATGTAGCGGAAAAACAGGTAGCAAAAGTGCTGGATGCCCACAAGGAGTGTGTGGCATCGCAGAAGCCAGCCGTCTATACCGTAGCTTTTTCGCCCAAAAAAGCGCTATTGGCCAGTGGAGGAGAAGATAGAGGGATCCATCTTTGGGAACAATCAGTAGATGTGTGGGGGCAGAGGGGGGAGCCATTGATAGGGCACACAGGTGGGATAAATGCATTTGCCTTTCATCCAGAGGGTAATCAATTGGTCAGCGCTAGCGGTGACCATACCCTTAAGGAGTGGAACTTAACCAACAAGGTATGTTGCCGAACATTGGAAGGACATACAAAGAGTGCGCTCTCTGTGCAGTATAGTCCTGGCGGGGCGCTTATAGCCAGCGGCAGTGCAGACAAAACCATCAAGCTATGGCCTTTAGCAGGAACAGGCGCTAGCGTTACCCTCACTGGCCATACCGGCCACGTTGAGACGCTTTTGTTTACTGATGCGGAAACACTCGTGAGCGGCGGCCAAGACAAAAGTGTCCGCATATGGAATATTGTACCGGCCAAAGATGGGCAAACGGTGGATTGGTCGTTGCAGCGCATGCTTCCTCCCCCTAATGAGCTCTACCTTGGGAATGTTCTTTTAAATAAGGTAGTGGGCCTTTCTAACGAGAATAAGGGGCTAGTAGCACAGCACAACCATGTGGACCAAGACCTGCCAGAAGTGGAAGAAGTGAAAGAAGTGGAAGAAAAGCGTACTGTTGATTTAGCAGCTGTGCGTCTGGGAGACACTTCGTGGAGGGGTTATTTCGGTAAGAAGTTATGGGAGCAATATTTAGGGCCTGTTGGCGAAGCACCGCAGGTGCCGGAGCATATCATTGCACTGCTCAACCAGCCCTGCAAACTTTGGCCTGGCAAATTGGTGTATGAGACACATTTGCTTACCCTTATTCCAGCTACAGTAAAAGGAAAGCCACTCACACTCAATAGCTTTAGAGCACTGATAAAGAAACCTCAGGGAGGAAAGAGGCGCGTGAAGGCCTACAAAAACTATGATGACTATACAAAAGTCCGGGCCTGCCTAGGAGGGGCTTCTTTGGTCAGATCGCGCTGGGCACTTATGTCCAGAGATGCGGTGCCAGATAGCCGCAATAGGTGGTATAGCGATCAGTGTCATCTCGTTAGCATGCTAAGCCGAGATACCGGCATCTCCTACACATTGCCACCCATTCTAGACGGCGTAGCAGCCACTGTGTGCCATTATCTCGCCACAGGTGAGCGGGGATTTGGGGTGAATCCTCCGACTGTTTCACGGGCCGTGGAATGTGTCGACGACGAGGGATTGTGCGGCTTTTTCGGAAATTTCGGTGCCGATGGGCTCACTGTCCACCATGACCTTGATAATCCTACTACCTACCGCGGCGTTGCCGCTTGTCTGTTCTAGGTGGGCACGCCCCTGGAACTCTCTAATCAGGCGCTCATTCTGCAGTGCTGCTCATGCCGTGCGTAGTTTGTAACTACGCACCATCGTTACATTTGGCAATTAATCTACCTCGCTCAATGGGGAAAGAGTGTACACAATCCGACTAAGATCCTTCGTTTCACTCAGGATGACAAAACTGGTTAGTGAGATCTTTTCTCCGCTGTGCGCAGCTGCAAGTTACGCACAGCATTGTAGTCTTCAGACTACGGAGAGCGGTGTAGGGGCGTGGTATGATCTGAGTAAACCCCTTACGAAGGTGACACTCCCTGCGGCAAGCAGGGAGGTGCCCTGGGTACAGATAAACCTTGCCAAGTATGGCTATCCATGCCAGTTAACCAATATTGTGGATACTGGCACCACAAGGGCCGTTAAAGCGTTTCAGCTTCATTGCCGGCCTACGAATATTTCGGGGGAAATAGATACGGAAACAATCCGTATACTCGCCTCGCTCGTAGATCGTTACATCGATAAGGACGATAAGGACGATAAGAAAGAAGAGAAGCATGAAGCGTCGGCAATACCCAGAAAAGCAGCAGGAGGCTTGTGCCAGCAAGCAACCAGTTGCTCGTTGCAATAAAAGGTCTTCGTCTAGAGACTATCGCCGTAGGCAGCACGAAGATTCACAAGGGCAGCTTCGTGCTTTTTAATGATATTAAGCGTCTCTAGTAGCACATGCTGTTTTACATCCTGATAAATTGCGCGCTCTGTGGTTTTTGTAAAAGCAAGCATGTCGATCTTAAGTGAAAAATGGCCAAGATCTACAAGATGTGCCAGCTGTAACTTTTTCTGGTCTATGCCTGGGTGGTTTTTCAGCATGGTACGTATCTCCTTGGTAATGCTATCAAGCAGCGCGGCATCTTCATGCCGAATTTCAATGGTCTCCTTAATGCAGCGGTTGGTCATCCTCGTAGAGTTAATGACCGTTATGCTAGCAAAAGCAGCATTGGGTACATAGAGCAACTTTCTATCGGGCGTTCTAATCTGTGTAGTACGCCAGCCAATTTGCTCTACACGCCCCTTTATCTCTTTTTCTGGTGAAGAAATCCAGTCCCCTACGTTAAAGTGCCGGTCTGCATAGATGACCAACCCCCCAAAATAATTAGCAAAGATTTGCTGCGCACCAATACCTAGCACAATGGCAGACCCTCCACCAAAAGCCACAATACCAGAAACCTCTATGCCCACCATGGGCAGGGTGAATAGGATGATAAGCACCATCGATGCCACGCGCAGCAATTTCCCTATAGCATTCACCGAGGTTTCGTCGAGATGTTTTTTAGAGAGGTGGCCCGCCAAAAGCTCTTCTTCAAAGCGCTGGGTAAAGCGCATAAACGTCCACCCTAATAGCAGTATGAGACCCACATCGTGTAGTTTATCCGCCCAATAAAGAAGCTCTTTATCCATCTCCAAAGAAAAAGCTTTTATGGAATGGGAAGTAGCTTGTAGCCAGATGAAAGCAACCACTGGCCAGTGGATAGCCTTCAGCAACGCACTGATAATAAAGTGGCCGTTTTTGGTAAGTTGTGGGCGTAATCGTTTGTAGCCGAGGTAGTAGATGTAGGTGGCCAGCGTGGCCATGATTGAAGTGAACAGGGGGTATACAAGCAATGCGTGTTTTTGGAAAAAGCCGTTGATCGTTTCAAAGAGTTGGTTCATTATCAGAATAAATTAGCGGTTGTATAGCGGCTACCAGAAGCGGTAGCCGCTCACGTGTACGTGTTGGCAACGATTAAAATTGCGCGTGATTTAAAGTTTTTATCCAAGTAGGGTGGGCGTTTTGTCGCGCTTGACACCGACTCCATCGTTCCCGATTGTTCCACAACCCTTTTTGCTCCGGCCCATTTAGCCATTGTAAAGGAATAAATAGCCGTTCTGTCAATGCGCTTTTTGGGATTTTTGCGTCCGTGAAGTTTCTTGTGAGCCACTCATCGCAACAAAAAAGTCCGGTAAAAAAACAAATGTATCAAGTTATTGTTTTACAATGGCTAAGGCACCGTGCTTAGCTGCATATTCCCTCAACAACAAGCGGATCATTCGTTGGTATTTATCATTATGCGCTGATGCCTTTTGCTTGAAAAAATCCAAGGTAGATGCATCAAGCGCCAGGGTAACTTTCACCTGTTTTGTCTTGAAGACTAGCGCCTCAGGAGAAGGTAAAAAATCGGCGATGATCCTTACTTCTCCAATAGGCTCGTTTGTATAGCCTTGGTCGTTATAGTTCATTGCTTTCATTATCATAAATTTTTAGTCCTTTTTTCCAATAGCCGGCCCCAAATATTCTAATGGAAGCGCCGCGATAGGTGAATCTTACTGTAGCAACCTCCCCAAAACCTCCCCAAAACAATAGAACCTGTCTTCTGGGGCATCATGATCTATACTTTTTGCGATTATTCGCTGTGGATCTTCAAATGCATACTGGGCCAGTTCAAAAGAAAGGCGATGCCTTTTCTTGGTTGATCCTATTTTTTGCTTCGTCCCATTCAAAGCTGCTCCTATTACCCACAATGCTTAGTTGTTCTGGCATATCCTCTCCCGCGAAGGTACAACCTTTCATGGGTTTGCAATACTTTTTGCCATACTATTGTGTAGGTTCTAGCCGTTGTACTAATAGGTTGTTGGCTAGCTGGGGCGCCACCTTACCTTGGCTTTTTTTCATTACTTCGCCCATGAGCATACCTAGAAGTCCTTTCTTTCCATTTCGGTAAGCCGCTACCTTCTCCGGATAGGCGGCAATTACTTCGTCCACAAGCGCCTGTATTGTGTTTTCGTCACCCTCTTGCAGTAAGTTGAGTTCCTTTGCCAGTGCGAGCGGCGCTTTATTGGGCTGCTTGAGTAGGGCAGGGTAGAGTTTTTGGGAGGCGACTGAAAAGCTAAGTTGCTTTTGCGCTACTAGCGTGATGAGCTCAGCCAGAACAGTAGGTTGCAATGGAAATTCCTTGATGGAGAGGGTTAGTTCATTGAGGAACGCCTTTACGGGCCCCATGATCCAGTTAGAAGCCGCTTTGTAGTGCGCTGTAAGCTGGCAGAGCTCCTCAAAGTACAAGGCCGTATCCCTATCTTCGCTCAGCACTGCTGCGTCATACGTGGGTAGTTGGTATTGGTCTACAAACTTTTTGAAGCATGCTCTAGGCAGTAGCGGCATGGTTGTGCGCACGGCTTCAATCCATTCTTTAGCAACAACCAGTGGTGGCAGGTCAGGCTCAGGGAAATAGCGATAGTCATTCACCGTTTCTTTCTTGCGCAAGCTTGTGGTGGTATTGGTGGCAGCATTGTAACCACGTGTTTCCGAAACAATAGCCCCCCCCACCTCTAGCACGCCAATTTGGCGGTCTATTTCATGCTCAATGGCCAGCTGAACGTGGCGAATAGAGTTCATGTTTTTTACCTCTACCCGCTCTCCAAATTCAGTGGCATCTTTTAGCATCACCGAGATGTTGGCATCGCAGCGTAGGGACCCCTCCTCCATGTTGCCATCACAAATATCCAGGTAGCGCACCAGCTTCCTGATTTCTCCGAGTAGGCTATACGCTTCTGCAGATGTTCTGAGCACTGGCTTGGTCACAATCTCAATAAGTGCAACGCCAGCGCGATTAAAGTCGAGCAGGCTTTCTCCTTCTACCAAGCCGTGTATCGACTTCCCCGTATCTTCTTCTAGATGAATGCGCTCTAGTGCAATCTCTTGCTCAGCCCCCTCCTTGGCGTCAATGGTAATATAACCCTCCCGGCAAATCGGGGTAGCATCTTGCGTAATCTGGTAGCCCTTAGGTAGGTCCGTGTAGAAGTAATTCTTCCTGGCAAAGATGTTCTCTTTCGTAATCGTTGAATTACATGCTAAGCCTATTTTTATGGCGGAGCTAACGGCTTGTTTGTTAACGCGAGGCAAGGTGCCAGGATGCGCCAAGCTTACCGTGCTTACTTGGGTGTTGGGCATAGCCCCATAGGTGGCAGCTTCTGGGGCAAACATCTTGCGTTGCAAAGAGAGCTGTGCGTGCACTTCTAGGCCGATGACGGCGGTGTATTTTTCTCTAATAGACTTGCTCATGCGTTTTTTTGGGGCGATTTCTTTTCGTTCGACTATATCACTGACTGATAGGGCCTGCCAAGCAGGTGGCGTTTTATGCAATAATGCAATTAAAAAAGAGCGGTGCTAATTCGTACCACCATTGGTAGGCAAAATTCCTTGTGTTTCTACCTCCTCTTCAAAATATTTAGCAAGGAAAGTTTTTGTCAGCTTGGGGTTTTTCTTGTTTTCTCTCACAAACTCTTCTTTAAAACCACATTTCTTATAGAAACCAGGTGCTTGGTATGCACTAGAAGATAAGTTGATGTTGTTGAATCCTTTGCCCCTGAAGTGTGCTTCTAGTGTTGTTAGTAATTTTTTTCCGTAGCCCTTTCCTCGGTGTGGCGCTGCTACCCAAAGGTCCTCAATATATATTTCCGCAAAAGCTGTGTAGCCATTTAATATGCCCATAAATCCATTAGCAGCATTTTTGATAACGAACACAAACTTTTTGTAGTTCACATCAATGCCATGGTCTTGTCCATGCACAGCAAAACCGTTATGTATTGCCTCCTCTACCGCTTTTGGGAGGTGATCAAGCACCTCAATGGTAGGTTTGTTTTCTTCCATAGTGAACTTCCAGTAGAACCCGCTCAGGCTAATGTAACCGCCTTTGTCTGTTGATAATGCGCGCAAAAAGAAGCGAGGGCACAAGCCCCACATTTGGGGCTCCGTGCCACGCAAACATAGCGTCCGTGCAAAATTAACCAATGATGCGCTCTGGCTATATACTTCTTGGGCAAATAGTGCACCAGCTGCCGCTCTATGGCCAGCGGTGTTGAGCGGCTGCTGTCCACCAAACCCAACCGTTTCGATACACGCATTACATGCGTATCCACCGCCATCTTGGGTTGGTTATGCAACACGGAAACCAGCACATGTGCCGTCTTTCTCCCTACGCCCGGCAACTTTTGCAACTCCTCTGCCTGCGCTGGTATTTCTCCCGCAAAGTCTTCTATCAACATCTTAGAGAGGGTGATAAGGTACTTGGTTTTGCTATTGGGGTAGGAGACACTCTTGATGTAGGCAAAGACTTCTTCATAGCTCCCCTTGGCCATGTGCTGGGGTGTTGGAAAAGTTTCGAACAGCGGAGGGGTGACCCTATTGATGCGTTTGTCCGTGCATTGCGCGCTGAGCACCACCGCAATGAGCAGCTGAAAAGGCGTCTTATACTTTAGCTCGATGGTTGCATTCGGCTGACTTTGTGCGAAGTGGCTAATAAAGGCCTGATAGCGTTCTTCTTTCGTCATAGTGTAACCTTCTGTGAGACAAGCCCACCTGTAGAATTCTCCCAAAAGTAGTGAAATAGCGCTCGGTTATTACAGCGCAGGGTATTGGGCACATTGCTTGCCTCGGTTTTTTTATGGTACTTTGTAGCTTCCTCTCAACGCTATAGGCCAACGGTTTTGAAGCACTTAACTTATGTCCCAAAATAAGCAGAAATACACGCCCATCATCCCCAAAGCTGAGGACTGGCCTATAGCCCAGCTCAATAGGCAGCGGGAGCCTTTTATTCAGGCTGTGATAGACAAGGCCATGCAGACGCTCCTGGCCACTTATTCAACAACGGACGACTTGCGGGCCGTGTTGGTCAAAACGGTAGCAACAGAACGGGTGCGTAGCCAAAGGAAAGCTTGGAAGGTTGACCCTGCCGACGAACCTGCTTTTTGGCAACAACAGGAGGCTGCCCTGGCCGATGGTGGCAATATGGCTGCTATCTTGGAGGCAATTATCAACCGCTATGCGCACGAGATTGCGGGGAATTTCCGGATGGCACACTACCAACTGGGGCAGCGGGCCATTACGTACACATTGACGCAAATGCTCAACCCCCTTAGTTTAAAAAGGGTCACCCAACCCTGGCGTATGCAGGAACGGTTGCGGGAAAGGATCCACATTATGGGGGAGATAGACGAACTGAGAGAACTTGCCAAAATAGGTACCCTACTCATGGTGCCAACGCACTTTAGCCATATAGATTCCATGCTTATTGGTTGGATAACGCAAACACTGGGGCTGCCACACTTTGTCTACGGTGCTGGGCTCAATTTATTCAATAGTAGATTTTTTGCTTATTTCCTGAACAACCTGGGCGTCTATAAAGTAGACCGACGAAAGAAGAATTTGCCCTACTTGGCTACGCTTAATAGCTACTCAAGCTTGGCGTTGCAATGGGGCTGCCACAGCCTTTTCTACCCCGGAGGAACACGCTCGCGCTCTGGTGCGCTAGAGCAGCAACTGAAGTTAGGCCTTTTGGGCACTGCGTTTGAGGCACAGCGCTGTAATTATCAAGCCCAAGGTAGTGATGGCCGCAAACTTTTTGTGGTGCCGGTGGTGCTCAGTTATAATTGTGTGTTAGAAGCCCCTCTTCTTGTTAATAATTACTTGGCTTCGCAGGGGCATGCGAGGTTGGGTAGCAGTAGTACCCCTCCTTATAAACTGCTTAAGCTTACCAATAACTTTTTCACCAAGAACTCCACCATTTTTGTCTCCATTGGGCAGCCTATGGATTTGTTGGGCAATAGGGTAGATGGGGCCGGTAATAGTTATGATGCGCAAGGGGGCGCTGTAGATACTTACGCCCATTTTCTGGAGGCAGAAAATGGGGGGGGGGCTGGCAGCCAACAAGACAACCATACTACTACGCTGAGCAATGCCATTGTAAAGGCTTATTATAAGGCCAACTGTGTGCTTATTAGTTATTTGGTGGCTTTTGCTGCGTTTACATGCATCAAAAAACAACATGCCGCGTTGGATGAGAAAGCGCTGTTGCAGCTACCGCCAGAAAAAGTGCGCATCTCTTATGCAACATTAGTAGAGACCTTTACCCAGCTGCGCGTGGCTATTCTTCAATTACACGAGGAAGGCAAACTATCGGTGGAGCCTATGCTGAAGGAGGAAAATATTGATTGGATGCTGCAGCACGGGTTGGCTAATCTGGGCCTTTATCATGCCCAGCGACCTTTGCTCCAGAACAAAGCTGGGGAGATTGTTACCCAAGATTTGCGCACACTATTTTATTATCACAACAGACTCCAAGGTTATGGCCTCGAAAA
>CAJQOF010000002.1 GCA_905479855.1 uncultured Cytophagales bacterium | reverse complement strand
GAGTTTGCGCGCAAGCCATTTCAATAAACGCATTCTATAGATGTAAGCCACCTCATGGTTAGGAATAGAGAGGCGATATATTTCGTCAATTTCATCCCCCTCATCAGGATTGAGATAACAGGCAAAGAGCAAGAGAGTAATTTGCGGCTACTGCGATTGGTCTTTTTGTAGGTATCCCTTCCTTATGCGGTAGTGCGTCAAATATAAGTGTTGGTCCACTACCCTTTTGTGGACTACGGGGTATTTTTTTATAGCCAGGTAGGCTCTTTTGTACACGAATACCGTTTGGTCGATATTTTAAGCACGTGTAAAAATGTACTGCAGCTATTATTGACTTTTCATGAGGTAACCCTGGTTTCATTTGGAAGGGGTTATGAATTCTATGCTATCGGTTGCATATTTGTTGGCTTCTTTGCCAGCCAACAAATAGCATAGCCAACACTATGTTCCCGCTGTAGTGGCTTTTTGTAGGGTAATAGCGTTTAGTATTTAGCACAAAAAGATGTTTTCCCATGCAAATAGACAAAACACTGCTCCAGAAAATGGCGCAGCTAGCGCACCTGGAGGTGAATGAGCAGAACGAGGCGAAGTTATTGGAGGGGCTCAACAAGATTGTCGGTTGGGCTGAGAAGCTGCAGGAAGTGGATACTACTGGGGTGAGTCCTCTAATCACACTATCATCGGAAACTAATATTTACCAAGAGGAGGATATCCCACAGCCACCTTTGGCACACAAGAAGGGGTTGGCGAATGCCCCCAGCAAGGATTCCAACTACTTCAGGGTGCCGCAGCAGAAAGCATAATGGCCACCAACAACGACAACAAGCCTTAACCCACACAAGTATGCAACCGGAAACCAAGAAAGCCTTTGAAGTCCTGAACCTCAATAGGGTGTGGCTGCCTACCATTATTGGGATGGGTATTGCGGCCTACCTTTTTTGGGGGGATAATGTTTTTACACGGGATAGTATGCATCTTCTTGGCCAGGCCAACGGCTTTTCCTTGTTGTTTGCTGTGCTCATGATTGTGGTGCGAGACCTGGGCTATATCTATCGGCTGCGTATTATTACGCAACAAGAGATGAGCTGGGTGAGCAGCTTCTACATTATTGTTCTCTGGGAGTTTTCTTCCGCTGTTACCCCCTCAGTAGTAGGCGGGGGCCTGGTAGCTGTTTTCCTCATGGCCCGCGAAGGGCTCACGTTAGGCAAGGCAGTTGCCTATGTTATGCTCACAGCCATCCTCGATAATTTATTTTTTGTTTTGGCAGCACCTGCTGGCTACTTCGTGGCTTATGATGCCGTGTTTTCAAGCAATGCTGCTGCGATGCAACTAGGCGGAAGAAGCCTCCAATATATCTTTTGGATAAGTTATGGGCTGGTTGCGCTCTATATGTTCAACATGCTGTTTGCCCTCTTTTTTAAGCCTAGATTCTTCAAGTGGCTGCTGCTTCGGTGCACCAAAATAAGCTTCCTAAAGCGGTGGAAGAACAGTGCGCGTACGCATGGCGATGAAATTATGTTGGCCTCGCAAGTGCTAAAGAACAAGCCCTTTTCTTATTGGGGAAAACTCTTGCTGGTTACTGCTTTTGCATGGAGCTCGCGCTACATCATCCTCAACTTCCTGATGGCTGCCTACGTTCCACTCGATATTTGGCAGCATGTCATCATCTTTGGAAAGCACATTATGTTGTGGGTTGTCATGCTTATCTCACCCACACCAGGCAGCAGTGGTACCGCCGAGTTCTTCTTCAAGCAGCTTTATCAAAGTGAACTGGGGGAGTATACGCTGATCACAGATCTCGTTTGGCGGCTATTGACCTACTACCTCTACCTGGTGCTCGGTATTATTTATCTCCCCCGCTGGGTGAAAAAGATTTTTGTTGCCCAAAAAGAGCATGCGCAGTAGTGTTAGGCTGGTTGCTTGCTAGGGTAGCGCATGTGTTGTTTTTTTCCTCCCCTTTGTATGCCGCTATGATTTTTGCACTCTTGTCCTTAAGCGCTGCAACCGCTGCTGGAAGGTTTAATTGTTTGGCCAGGGGCACATAGAAACTCAGATTCCTCTTGGCTATTTGGTACTGATCTTCCGGAGACTCATGCGCAATGGTGCGTAGGTTGACAACGCTTTCCGCCAATTTTATACGGAGCATGCCCTTGTCTCTTAGGTAACAAAGCTTGTAGATACTTTCATCGCTAGATAACGTCACCTTGTTAAAAACATGTGCACCGGTCTCTACCCCTGTAGTTCCGGCTACAAGTTGAGCAACCTCTTCCTTAAATAGGAGTTCTATCTGCTCGAAGGATAGGGGCGTTTTGCGCACAAGGTCGTGGAGCAGTGCAGCCACAAGTGTGTCTGCATTATCGTCATAATCCAGCAGAAGATGCGCCACCTCTATGGCGTGTAAGTAGCAAGGAACTCCTGATTTAGATTTTGCATCGCCGTGGTGTACCTCGATCATCTCAACCGCTTTTAGAATAGTCACAAGTGGTGCTTTGCTCTTCTTCTTTACGTCTTCAAGGAAAGCATGCTCTAGCGCTTTTGCGCCAAGGTACTGCTCACCTGTTCGGGGTAACTTGGGGCCTAGCTGCATGCTGGGTTGATCCATCTCTTCGCCCCTCACTTGCCGGAGCATAGTCGGTATTACATAAGAGAAGACACAGCCCCCCTCTCCCTTTGCTACATGCTTGCAACCATAATGCGCATCAGCAATGCGCTGGTTGTCGATGAGCAGCATATCTGCACTCTCCTTAGCCATCATGGGGGCATTAATTTCATAAACTTGAGAGGAATAACGCTTCTCTAGCGCGGGCAGTGTTTTTTCCGTGGTGATGGTAAGCCGCAGTGCCGGTATCTCTTTGCCATAATCTACCCATGTTTGGGGCATTTCGTAGCGCAGTTTGGTATCTTCCAGGGCTAGTAAAACCACCTCGTTCCGTTGACCCAGCGTGCGTTGCGCAAGGAGGATACTGTTTACGAGCAAAGTAGTGATCTTTTCGTCATCACACACAATTTCTTGCTGCTGTGACAAATTCTCGCACTGAATGGCGGTTGTGCTCACCCCCTTTTCAAGCAGTCTTTCTTCTACCTTGGCAATTAAGTCTTGAGGGCTTGTGGTTGTTGGCGATAGCACCATCTGATGGGCTAAGCGCTGCGCAATTCTATCCAGGTGGAACGCCATATTGGTAAGCTTGCGCTCCAGATTCGAAACGTCGGCTACCATTGTGGAGGGAGCATCTAATTCCATGATCTTGCTTTTCAAATTCCTCATTACCCTCACCATGTCTACCAGTTTTTCAGCGCCTGATTGCTGAAAAACAGCAAAGAAAGCAGCCCTCTGCTGCATAAAGGTTAACCGCTCTTGGTGCAGTTGCCCGATCTCTCTGGTCAGTCTCTTTGTCTCTCGAACCAGGCCCTCATGCGCCTTTTTGGCTTTGAAGAGCGCAATGAGAAAACTCACCACTATAAGCGCCCCATACACAAGCTGCAGTGGGGTAGCCTCCAGCGCTTCTGCTGAGAGAGGGCTGCCGATAGGGTAGGTGAAAAAGAGCAGCGCCAAGGCCATCCCCCCCAAAGCCAATGGCAACGCTAGGGACCATGGCAAGAAGAGGAGAGCAATGAATAAATTGATGAGCCAAACCATGACATGCAGCAGGTGGCAATGGCTCATGAGCAGCAAGAGTGTGCCCATAAAGAAGAGAATGCCCCCTATGCTTACGGGCCAGTAGCGGGAGATAAAGCGATCGCTCTTAATGGCTGAAGGCCAGATAGGAAAGGTGAGCAAGGTAGCAATGGCCATAAGGATTATTGCCATTAAAACGCCAACTATGGCTATATCAAGTGTATGTGGTGTAGGAGTCATAGGGCTTTGAGTTGGGGATTGCATAAAAAAACGGCCTTCTCTGTACCGCTAGTTTAGGGAAATTATCTGGAACACCAACCATTGCCTCCTTCTCACCAGGATCGAGAAGAGTGCTCACAGGGGCTGCAGACCAACAAAGGTGCCCAAAATATGCGCAAAAAGTGTTTGTTAATAAACTGTTGTGGCTGCTCTCCTGCGGAGAGGAATTGTTGTTTTCCGCAAAAAAAATCCTTAGCCTGGGGGGCTAAGGATCGCTCAACAACAATGACGGGGGAGGGGGTTACAAACTCAATTCAGGAAAAAAGAGCGCAAGCTCCCTAGTAGCACTTTCGTTGGCATCGGAGCCATGCACCGCGTTGGCGTCAATAGACTTACCAAATTTCTTGCGAATAGTACCTACAGCCGCTTCTTCTGGGTTGGTGGTGCCAATAAGGGTTCTGAAATCAACTACCGCATTCTCCTTTTCCAGCGCCATCGCAATCACCGGCCCAGCAGAGATGTCTTGGCACAGCCGTGCGTAGAAAGGACGCTCTTTGTGTTCCGCATAGAACTCACCGGCGCGTTCGGGCGTAAGCTGGGTAAGCTTGATTGCTTTGATGCCAAATCCAGCTTGTTCTATCATGCTAATAATTCCCCCAATGTGTTGGTCGTGTACCGCATCGGGCTTAACCATAGAAAAGGTAATGTTGTTGGCCATGTGTTGGTTGGTTGTTTTTAGTGTGATTAAATAATAAAGAATAGTGCAGGCAAAGGTAGCCGAATCCGTGCATTAAAACTGCCTCAGGAACCTGACGTCATTTTCTGTGAACAAGCGCAAGTCTCCAATCTGGTACTGCAGCATAGCAATGCGCTCTATACCCATACCAAAGGCAAAGCCAGTATACACTTGCGGATCGATGTTGCAGTTGGTGAGCACTTGGGGATCCACCATGCCGGCCCCCATAATCTCTACCCAGCCCGAGTGCTTACAAACGTGGCACCCCTTGCCCTTGCAGATTCTGCAGTCAATGTCTAGTTCTGCGCTAGGTTCTGTAAAGGGGAAATAGGAGGGGCGAAAACGGAGCTTGGTGTCGCTACCAAAGAGTTCTTTCACGAAGTAGAGCAGTGTTTCCTTGAGCTCGGCAAAGCTTACCGCTTTGTTAATGTATAGCCCTTCTAGCTGATGAAAGATGCAATGGGCACGGGCCGAGATGGCTTCATTCCTAAAAACCCTGCCCGGGGAAATGGTCCTTATCGGCAACGGCTGGCTCTCCATGGCGCGCACCTGCACAGAAGAAGTGTGTGTACGCAAGGCCCTCTCTTCGGTCACGAAAAAGGTATCCTGCATGTCCCTAGCAGGATGATTCTCCGGGAAGTTCAACGCCGTAAAGTTATGCCAGTCATCCTCAATCTCTGGCCCTTCAGAAATATTAAAGCCTATGCGCTCGAACAGCGCAATAATAGTGTTGGCCGTAATGGTCAGGGGGTGCAAGGTACCCAAAC
>CAJQOF010000001.1 GCA_905479855.1 uncultured Cytophagales bacterium | reverse complement strand
CTCTTCTTGAGAAGTATTATCAGGGGTGTTTCTCCTCGGTTATTCTGAGCATTTAGCGCTGCTGTATTTTTTAAGAATAGTTGCGCTAATTCCCGCCTCTCCTTGTTGTTATAGCATGGGTCGTATTGGCTAAGAAGCATCAAGGGGGTATTACCCTCTTCGTCAGTTTGCGCAAGGTCTGCTTTTCCAACGTTGACCATTGTCTTGATGACTTCATTGGTATCCTCACTGAAATAGCCTTTTTTTATCGCTAACGCTAGTGGGCTGTTTCCATTGCCATCAACTTTATTGACATCTACGCCCCCTTTAATGAGCTCTTTTATAATAGCCTTGTCTCCAATACCACCATACTTCTTATTCTTTATAGCTAATGTCAACGCTGTGTCTCCTTCCTTATTGTACGCATTAAGGCTCTTGCTTCCACTTTTACTGAGTATTTTGATTGTTTCTTCCCATTTGCTATCTGGGCGTTTCACTTTGGCCGCTAACATCAAAGGCGTATTGCCTTCTTCGTCCACTTTATTGACATCCGCCCCTGTTTTTACAAGCAGCTTAACGGCGCCTTTTATTCCATCCTTTGTTGCTGATAGTAAGGGGGTATTTCCTTCAGCATCTACTTCGTCAATATCTACCCCTTTCTTTGTTAGCAGTTTGAGGATGCTCTCTCCATTATCTTCATCGATTAATCCTGCTTTTAATGCCAGTGTGAAAGCCGTGTAGCCATCTTTATTAGCTTTGTTGACATCTGCTCCTCTCTTAACTAAGAATTCGATAATCTCCTTCTTTTTCCTTGAGAATAAGGGCTTTTTTATGGCTAACATCAAGGGCGTATTGCCTTCGCCATCGGCGACATCAATATTGGCGCCTTTTTTTAGCAGAAATTCCATGATATCCTCCACTTTATGCGATGACTCCTCAAGCGCTAAATGCATAGGCGCCTCGCCCATATCGTTTTTGGTGTTTATGCGGCTATCATCCCCTCCTTTAATTTCCTCTATCACTTCTTTGAGGTAGGAACTGCTAATGTGTAAGTTTTTAAGGTCCCGATCATCGTAAGTAACGATGCTACCAGCATCACATTGAACATGCAGCAAACAGAAGAGCAATAAGGAAAGTAGGCGTAGCGCCTTTGTTTTTTTTCGGCCTTGCATAAGTGTAGGGAGGAATGAACGGTTGCTTGCACTAAGGGCCTGCGAAATTACTAATCTTTCTCCATATTTCGCCATATCCAAGACAAAATAACGGGCAGGGTTAGAGGAAAGTTACAGATTGGTCCCTTAGCGCGGTGAAGGGAAGCGGGAAATAAAGGCGCTTATTCATCGGGAATCGGTGGTCAACTACGGAAAAGGGGCTGTTTTTTGGCGGTTTCTTTGCGGAAACATGGTGGGGGTAGTACTTTCGCACAAAAGAATTACTATGCATGTCCCCTTTGAACAATTATCCAGCAAGGCGCGGCTTTGGATTTACCAAGCTAGCCGACCGCTTACGGGCGGTGAGATCTCAACAGCACTGCAGGAGGGTAAAATCTTCTTAACGCAGTGGGCTTCACACGGCAAGCCACTACAGTGTGGTGCTGTGTTGGAGTACGACCAGTTTCTTATACTCGCTGTGGAAGAGCGCTTTCAGCCAGCCTCGGGGTGCGCTGTAGATGCATCGCTTCAGTTTGTGCGCGGGTTAGGCCAGAAGCTGGGGATCGATTTTCTGGATAGAACGCAAGTTGCTTTTAAGCGCCACCAGGGGAAAGCCGAAGAGCGGCCAGTGGGAGAAGTTGAAGTCCTTTCGTTTCCGCTTAGTCAGCTAAAAGAGAAAATAGCGCAGGGTATTGTTGCACCAGATATGGTGACGTTTGACAATACCATCGCTACCAAGGGGGCGCTGGATAATAGCTGGCTGGTCCGGGCGAGTGATTCTTGGTTGGGCAAGTACTTTGAAAAAGGCTAAGGCCATGGCTGCTTGGCTGCGCTTTTTGTGGGGGCTGCGCCGCTTAGCGCTCTTCTGCCTCTTCTTCATCTAGGTTTTGCAAGCCCGCCACTCCGCCGGACAGAATAAACCGCATCACCTCAGCGCTGGCAATGTCTAGGACAGTAACCGCTTCCCGGGGCAGAATGAAGAGGTCGCCTGAAAAGTTGTAAGAGTGGGGCACATACACCGCAATGCTGCCCGGCAAGTTGATGTCCTTCAAATCCTTTTGCGTAACAAACCCCAGCTTCTGCAAGCGCGCCTCTTTGTTCATCATCACCAACACCGGTTTATCAAACTTTTTTTTGTTCCCAACAATAGCCGAGGTGAGTTCCTTAAAGGAGGAATAAATGGTGCCGATGAAGGGTAACCTACCAATAAAGGTCTCAGTGGAAGCAAATGCCGACTTAACGAGCAATATAGAGCCCAGGTAACCAGAAAAGGTGATAGAAAAAAGCAGGATGGCGATCCCCAAGCCAGGAAAGCGGGTGCCTATTAGCCCATCAATCAAGTTGAGTGCTAGCGAGATGATATAGACCGTAAGCGCCAAAGGAACCACGAGTAGCAATCCCCGCATAAAATAGCCCAAGAGATTGGCCAGTAGTTGTTGGTTGCGTTGCATCAGCATAGGAGGTTAGCCGATGAAGCCTCGGCACGGCGCCACAAAGGTACAAGTTTTGGGCGATGATTGCAGCGGGAGATTGACCAGGCTGCGATCAACCTTTTTGTTGCGGTAAGGCAAAAGGCCCGCGATACCCCCCTGGGGGACATCGCAGGCCTTTTGCGCAGCATTGGGAATGCGTGTGTGAGAAAGAGGGCTACCGCTATTTCGTGAGTTTACT